>NZ_NEHZ01000022.1:0-133088 GCF_002112565.1 Pseudomonas sp. R25(2017) | reverse complement strand
GAGGAAGGGGCGAAATCTCCCACGGTCTGTACTGCGTCAACAGTCAGAATCCAGCCTAGTCCCTCCTCCTCCCTTCAAGTACCAGCATACAAGCCAGCCTGCTGGCGATGGGGCCCGATGGGTCAGCCGGCCAGTTCGGCCTCGCGCACCCGTGCCCAGTCCTCCACCAGCCGGGCCGGGGTGCAGCAGGTCTTGCGCTTGAGCACGAAGTTGCGGCATTTCTCGGCGAACTGGTTGCGGTTGTACAGCATGTCTTCCTGCATCTCTTGCAGCTCGGCCTCGCGGCAGCGGCGGATCAGTTCATGGTCGGTGCGCAGCTTGCGCTCGCGCACGGCGGCGTAGGTCGGGTCGGTCAGGGCGCCGTGGGCCCGTTGCAGCAGCCACAGGCCGAACTCGTCCGGGCAGCGCGGGCCGATCTCCTGCACCATGCCCAGTTGCTGGGCCTGGACGGCGCTGACCGGCAGGCAGGCCTGGGTCAGTCGCTCGGCCATGGCCGGGCCGACGGCGCGGGGCAGGCTGTAGGTCCAGTATTCCGAGCCGTACAGGCCCATGCTCTTGTAGTGCGGGTTGAGCACGATGTCGGCGCGGGCGAACACGATGTCGGCGGCCAGCGCCAGCATCACACCGCCGGCGCCGGCGTTGCCGGTCACACCGCTGACCACCAGTTGCCGCGCATCGAGCAGTTCGGCGCAGACGTCGTCGATGGCCTGGATGTTCGCCCAGGCTTCGGCCCCCGGATCCTGCGCGGCCTGGATCACGTTCAGGTGCACGCCGTTGGAGAAACTGCCGCGACCGCCCCTGATCAGCAACACCTGGGTGTCGCGGGACTTGGCCCAGCGCAGCGCCCGGACCATGCGCCCGCACTGTTCGGTGCTCATGGCGCCGTTGTAGAACTCGAACGTCAGTTCGCCGACCTTGCCGGACTCGCGGTAGCGGATCGGTTGGTACGCCTCGTCGCTGAACGGCGCGTCGGCGATCGACCAGTCGAGCACCGGCACCTTCGCCAGTTGCCCCGCCAGCACATGCCGCGCCGGCCGCTTGAAGGTCTCCTCGCCCGGTTGCGGCTTGAGCCGCAGCGAGCCGATCCACAGGCTCTGGTCGCCGGTGGCCACCAGCACGGCGTCGTCATGCACCGCCAGAATCTCGCCGGGACGGCCGGTGCGGCTGTCCAGGTGGGCGTCGTACACGTAGTACTGACCGCCGGCCAGGCTGGCCAGCACGCCGGGCTGGCCGTCGGCGGCATCGATGCAGCGTTTGATGAACCGCGCGCAGTCGTGCCAGCTGAACGTGCGGTCGGCCTGTTTCATGTTCGGTTGCAGGCTGCCGCGCACTTTGGGGTCGTTGTAGTCCAGCGGCACCGGCTCGAACCCGGCGATGAACTTCTCCACCACCTCGCGGATGCAGCGGATCGCCGCATCGCTGACCCGGCCGTTGTACAGCTCGGACTTGCGCAGGCCCGCCGGCAGGTTGAATTCGCAGGTGGCCCAGACGGGACCGGCGTCCATTTCCTCCACCGCTTGCAGGGCGGTGACGCCCCAGGTCTGCAGCTCATTGGTGATGGCCCAATCCAGGGCACTGGCGCCGCGGTCGCCGACGATGCCGGGGTGGATGATCACCACGGGGCGTTGCGCATCGCTCCACAGCGACTGCGGCACGCGGTCTTTCAGGAACGGGCAGATCACCAGGTCCGCGCCGCTGTTTTCGATCTGTTCGCACACGGAGGCTTCGTCGGTGAACAGCACCACGCTCGGCGAATGGCCGGCCTGGCGCAGTTCCAGCCAGGCCCGTTGGGTCAGGCCGTTGAACGCCGACGACAGCAGAATGATGTTGAGTGATCGCATGGTTGCTCTTCCTTGAATGGGTCGGCCGCGGGCTCCCGATGAGCCGTCCGTGGCTGTCGATGGAGGCGCAAGGTTAGAGACTGGCGTGGCGGGCGCCAGTGACCGAAGTCAACGTTCTGTGAGGGGAGGTTTCCGTGGCGACGAACTGCCTTATTCTCAATAGTTTTAGGATCCTGATTTTTTATTACTTCAAATGTCTCCAGCGCTATTGCACAGTCGCTCCCCTGATCACCGCCGGACGATGCCGGCAGAACCAAGGATTTTCGCAGCGGGTGGAGCCCGTTTCAGGGAGCAAGGCATGGGTGGCAGTCTCAACCCGCATCACCAGGCCGTGGGCCGGATGTTCCAACAGGATTACCGCTGGCTGTGCACGGCGGTGGACCGCACCCTCGGTTGCCCGCACAGTGCGCAGGACATCGCTTCGGAAACCTTCCTGCGGGTGCTGGCGCTGCCCGACCCGCTGGCCATCCGCGAGCCCCGCGCGCTGCTGACCACCATCGCCAGGCGGCTGGTGTATGACGGCTGGCGTCGACAGGATCTGGAGCGCGCCTACCTGCAAAGCCTGGCGCTGGCGCCGGAGCCGGTGCACCCGTCGCCGGAGGAGCGGGCACTGGTCATTGAGGCGCTGCTGGCGGTGGACCGCTTGCTCAACGGCCTGTCCGCCAAGGCCAAGGCGGCGTTTCTCTACCATCAGCTCGACGGCCTGACGTACAGCCAGATCGGCGAACGGCTGGGCGTGTCCACCAGCCGCGTGCAGCAATACATGATCGAGGCCTTCAAGCGCTGCTATCAGGCGATGCAGGCATGAGACCCGACGAGACCCTGATCGACGAGGCGGCGCAGTGGATGGCGCTGCTGCAGTCGGGCGACGTGAGCCTGCAGGAGCGTGCCGCCTTCGAGGCTTGGCGTGCGGCCGACCCCCGGCACGGTCAGATCATCGAACAGATGGGCGGCGGCCTGAACCTGCTGCGCAACCCCAACCTGCGCGGCATGCCCCGCGACAGCCTGCTGCACAGCCTCAATGCGCCGTCCAGCCGCCGACGGTTCGTCAGCGGCAGCCTGAGCGTGTTGGGCGTTGCGCTGCTGGCCGGGCTGTTGGGCCGGCGCTACGGCTGGCTGCCCGAAGCCGGGGAACTGGCGACCGGCACCGGTGAGCGGCGCGGGTTCACCCTCGCCGACGGCAGTGCACTGACCCTCAATGCCCGCAGCCGCGCGGTGCCGCGGTTCGACGCGGCCGAGCGCCGGCTGGCCCTGCGCAGCGGTGAGTTGCTGGTGGAGGTGGCCGCCCGCCAACCCCGGCCCTTTGTGGTCGAGACCGAGCACGGCCGCATGCGCGCCCTAGGCACGTCGTTCATGGTGCAGCGCACCGAGGAGGCGACGCGGCTGGTGATGCTGCATTCCCAGGTCGAAGTGGTCACCGCCGGCGGCGTCCGGCAGGGGGTGGAGGCGGGCGAGAGCCTGCTGTTCAACGACCGGGAAATCCTCGCCCTGGAGCGCAGCAAAGGCTATGAAACCGCCTGGGTGCAAGGCCGGCTGGAAGTGCGCGACCGTTCCTTGAGCGAGGTCATCGACAGCCTGCGCGGCTACCGGCGCGGCGTCCTGAGCCTGAGTCCGGAGGTGGCCGGGCTGCGCCTCAGCGGCCTGTACCCGCTGGACGACAGCGACCGCACCCTGCAGTTGCTCGAACGTTCCCTGCCGATCCGCGTGACCTGGCACAACCCGTACTGGGTCAGCATCGGCGCGCGGTTATAGCGCCATAACTTCCCGGTCTACCCAGCCCCTATAAAAACCGCCGGCCCGCTGCTCATTCCCTGCAGATGCCTTCAACAGGGAAGCCCTTCGATGTACTCATTCACACAACAATTGCCTCGACTGACGCTGGCCGCCGCCTTGGCGATGGGGATCGCGCCGTTGCCGGCCGTGTCCGCGGAAGCGGCCGCCCAGGTGTTCACCTTCGACATCGCCGCCGGCCCGCTCGATGAGGTGCTGCTGGACATCTCGCGCCAGTCCGGCGTGCCGATTTCCTTCAGCCAGAACCTGGTGCAGGGCAAGCGCAGCGGCGTCGTGCGCGGTGCGTTGGGCGGCCGTCAGGCCGTCGAGAAAGCGCTGCTGGGCAGCGGCCTGCAAGTGGAGCAGAGCGCGCAGGGACTGACGGTGCGAGAAGCCGACGGGCCGGTCGCCGCACCGGTCAAGGCAGTCTCTGCGGCGCCTGCCGCCAGCGCCGACTACCGCTTGGAGAAGGTCACGGTCACCGGCTCGCGGATCGCCCGGGCGCAGTCCGACGGCGCCACGCCGGTCAACGTCATCACCCACCAAGAGATGGAAGCGCGGGGCTACAAGAATGTCTACGACGCCCTGGCGACCCAGACGCAGAACACCGGCATGACCCAGGGCGAGGATTACGGCAACACCTGGCAACCGGCGGCCAGCGCCCTCAACCTGCGGGGCCTTGGGCCCAACCACACGCTGGTGCTGATCAACGGCCGGCGGGTGGCCGACTACCCGACGCCGTACGACGGCAAGGTCAACTTCACCAACCTTGCGAACATTCCGTCGGCGGTGATCGAACGCATCGAGATCCTCAGCAGCGGCGCGTCGGCGATCTACGGTTCCGATGCGATCGCCGGAGTGGTGAACATCATCCTCAAGGACAAGATCGACGGCGTCGACGTCAACCTCAAGGGCGGCACCAGCGAGCGCGGCGGCGGCGACAACCAACGCCTGCAGATCAGCGGCGGCGGCAGCTGGGGCGACTTCGACGGGCTGTTCGGCCTCGAACTGACGAACCGCGACCCGATCTGGGCCGACGACCGCGGCTTCATGCAGAGCGGGCCGCTGACGGATGTCGGCTATCGGCGCGACCTGGGCAGCGGCCGTTACCTGGGGCCGGGTTGCGGTGCCTATCAGGGCGTGTTCGACAACAAGCTGCTCAACAACGCCGGCCGTTGCCGCACCGACCAGATGTACAACGACTACTGGACGATCCAGACACAAAAGGAAAACTACGACGGCTACACCCGTGGCACCTGGCATTTCAGCGACAGCGGCCAGGTGTACGCCGACCTGATGTACGGGCTCGACCACATCCAGAACAACACCCGGGGCCCGACCTTCACCTCGCCGGACTTCATCAACCAGAACACCGGCAACCTGGAGCGCTGGTTCCGACGCTTCGGCGAGGAGGAGATCGGCGGGCGCACCAGCAACAACAGCAAATGGCGCGACACGTCCTGGACCGGCACCCTGGGCCTGTCGGACAAGATCGCCGACACCGGCTGGAACTATGAGCTGGCGGCCAACCGTTCCGAATACAAGAGCGTGCGCACCACCCGCTACACGCCGCGCGCGTCGATCCAGGACTTCTACCTGGGCCCGCAATTGGGCACCCAGGGTGGCTACCCGGTGTTCGCGCCGGACGCCTCGCGGCTCGACCGGCCGCTGACGCCCCAGGAATGGGAGCAGTTTCGCGGCAACCTGACCCAGAGCAGCAAGTCGGTGTCGACCAGCTACAACGCGTCGGTCAACGGCGAGCTGTTCGACCTGCCCGCCGGCCCCGTGGGGTTCGCCGGCGTGCTGGAGGCGGGCAAGCAGGAATACCGCATCGACCCGGACGACAGCCTCAACGACGGCAGCTTCTACAACACCACCCCGAGCCAGCGTTCCGGCGGCTCGCGCAAGCGCTATGCGGCGGGCGGCGAGTTCAGCATCCCGGTCACCGATACGGTGCTGGCGACGGCGGCGGGGCGCTGGGACCAATACAAGTTCAGCGGCCGCACCGAGCAGCAGAAGACCTACAACCTGGGGCTTGAGTGGCGCCCGGTCACCAGCCTGTTGCTGCGCGGCAGCTACGGCACCAGTTTCCGCGCGCCGGACCTGAACTACATCTACCAGTCCGACAGCAACGGCTACTACCCGGCGCAGATCGACTACTACGGGTGCAGCCAGGGCGTGGAGGGCGCCTGCGACCGCGGACGGGTCGACTACACCCAGAGCGGCACGGCGGACCTGGCGTCCGAGCGCGGCAAGTCGTGGACCTACGGGTTCGTCTGGTCGCCGTCGCGCAACTTCGATTTCTCCACGGACTTCTGGCGGGTGGAGATCGACGACCTGCTGACCACGGTGGACGAGAACCGTCTGCTGCAGGAAGAGAACGAATGCCGCAACGGCACCCAGGACATCAACTCGGCCAACTGCCAATCGACGCTGGCGCGGATCGACCGCAATCCGGGCAATGCGGCCGTCGACCCCAACCAGTTGAAGCGGGTGAGGGTGAACGCGATCAACGCCGCCAGTGAGCGGGTCAGCGGCCTGGACTTCAAGAGCAACATCCGCTGGGGCGCGGGGCAGTACGGCGCGTTCAGCTCGGCGCTGGGCTACACCCTGGTGCTGTCGCACTACTACAAGGAATCGGACGAGGCCCCGACCCAGGACTGGCGCACCTCGCGCACCAACTACGACTGGCGCAGCAAGGTCAACGCCAGTCTGACCTGGGACTACCAAAAGGCCACGGCGACGCTGATGGGCATCCGCTACGGCTCGGTCACCAACGGCGCGGGCGACGGCCGACTCTCGCCCTGGACCGTGTTCAACGCCAGCGCCCGCTACCGGCTCAACGACCGGGCGAGCGTGGGGCTGACCGTGAACAACCTGCTCAACCAGGTCAAGCACGACGACTCGGCGGGCTGGCCGTACTACCCGACCGGCAACTATGACCCGTATGGGCGGCAGTGGTGGCTGGATGTGAGTTATCACTTCGGTAGTTGACGGTGCTGAGGCAGGTGCTGGTGATGTCGGCAGTGCCGGCCTCATCGCTGGCAAGCCAGCTCCCACAGGTATTTCAGGTGTTTAAAGGATCCAGGTACACCACAAAAACCTGTGGGAGCCCAGGTGTTTACAGGATCTAGGTACACCACAAAACCTGTGGGAGCTGGCTTGCCAGCGATGACGGTGGATCAGGCAATAAAGATGTCGGCAGTGCTGGCCTCATCGCTTACAGGCAAGCTCCTACAGGTTTTTGTGGTGTACCTGGATTTTGCGGGCACCGGGGATCCCCTGTGGGAGCCAGCCTGCTGGCAATGGCGGTGGATCAGGCGCCATCGAAACCGGCATAACCTCATCACCCATCGGTCTAACCCGTCCCCTATAAAACCCCGCCGCCCATCACACATCCCTGCATAAACCAAAACGCAGGGATGGCTGTTCATGATCCAGTTTTCACCCGTCAAATCCCCTTTGAGCCTGGCCTTGCTGCTGGCGATCCACACGTTGCCGGCGGTGGCCGCCGACAGCGCGGAATCCGCACCGACACCGGTACTGCAACGGGTCGAAGTCACCGGCACGGCGATCCGCCGGGTCGATGCCGAAACCGCCGTGCCGGTCACGGTCCTGCGGGCCGAAACGTTGCGCGAGCAGGGCGTCACCACCACCGAGGAGCTGGTCAACCGCATCTCCGCCAACCAATCCTCGGTCGGCTCCGGACGTTCGGTGGGCTCCAGCAGCGGCGGGGCGTCCTATGCGGACTTGCGCGGCATCGGCCCGAACAAGACGCTGGTGCTGCTCAACGGCCGGCGCCTGAGCAACAACGCCACCAGTTCGATCAACGGTTCCGGCGTCGACCTCAACACGATTCCGTTCGCCGCCATCGACCGGGTGGAAGTGCTGCGCGACGGCGCGTCGGCGCTGTACGGCACCGACGCCATCGGCGGGGTGATCAACTTCATCACCAAGAGCAGCCTCACCGAAGGCCAGATCAGCACCAGCTACGAAACCCCCACCCACGCCGGCGGCGGAGAGAGCCGCAACGTCAGCGGCAGTTGGGGCTTCGGCGACCTGCAGGAAGACCGCTTCAACGTCTTCGGCGTGGTCAGCCACGACAAGCAGGAGCGCCTGGCCGCCAAGGACCGTAGCTACACCTACAACTACCAACCTGGCCGGGGACTCGATTACACCTCCGGCACCGCCTCGCCGGCCAACTGGAGCCAGGGCGGCAACGCCACCAACCCGTTGGCCGGTTCCGGCTGCAACGCGCCGGGGCTGCTGGCGCGCAACGGCATCTGCCGCCAAAGCCTGTGGAGCTACCTGGACCTGGTGCCGGAGACCGAAAAGACCTCGGCCTTCGCCAAGGCCACCGGCAAGCTGGCGGACGAGCACAACGTCAGCCTCGAATACTTCTGGGCGCGCAACGAGAACCGCACGCAGATCGGCCCCGGCACGCTGATGGGCAACCAGGTCAACCCCGGCACCGCGTTCTATCCGGGCAACGGCATCACGCCGGGGCCCACAGGCTTCGCCCTCGACCCGACCCAGGCGGTGGACGTCAACTGGCGCGAGACCGCCGTCGGTGCCCGCCGGCACGAGGACGACAACACCGGCCAGCGCCTGCTGCTGAGCTTCGACGGCAGCGTGGCCGGCTGGGACTACAACCTCGGCGCCTCGTACAACCAGAACAAGGTGGTCAACACCATCCGCAGCGGTTATGTGAACGACCGCGCCGTGAGCCAGGGCATCGCCGACGGCGTGATCAACCCGTTCGGCCCGCAGACCGCCGCCGGTGCCGCGTTGCTGGCGGCCAACGCGGTGGACGGCGACTACGGCACCGCCGTGGGACGGGTGAAGGCCATCGACGGGCGGGTCAGCCGCGAGATCGGCGACTGGTTCGGCGCAGGCCCCTCGGCGTTGGCCCTGGGCGGCGAGTACCGCAAGGAAGATTTCCACCAGGACTTCGCCCCGTTCGCCGGCGACGTGCAGAGCCTGGGCGTCGACCCGAACGGCAGCGTGGCGGGCGACCGCAGCGTTTCGGCGCAGTACGCCGAGGTCAACGTGCCGGTGCTCGACAGCCTGGAACTGTCCGCCGCCGTGCGGCACGACAAGTACAGCGACTTCGGCAGCACCACCAACCCCAAGTATTCGTTCCGTTTCCAGCCGTTCAAGCAACTGGTGGTGCGCGGCGCCTACAGCGAAGGGTTCCGCGCGCCGTCGCTGTATGAGCTGTACAACCCGACCTTCACCTCGTTCACCAACGCCAATTACAACGACCCGCGCCTGTGCGCCGGCGGCACGCCGAGCAACGGCGGGATCGCCAACCGCGACTGCGCCCAGCAGTTCTTCCGCAGCTCCGGCGGCAACACCGAGCTGAACCCGGAAACCGCGCGCAACGTCACCCTGGGCTTCGTCTACCAGCCGCTCGACCGCCTGACCACGGGGCTGGACTTCTGGTGGATCGACATCGCCAACCAGATCGCCGAATTCCCGGAATCGGCCGTGTTCGAGAACCCGGAACTGTACCCGGACCGTTTGATCCGCAAGCCCGACGGCTCCATCGACCACGTCGTCACGGGCCTGGCCAACCTCGGCAAGATCAAGACCAACGGCGTCGACGTCAGCTTCGACTACCGCCTGCCGAGCACCCCGTTCGGCGAGTTCGGCATCGGGCTGCAAGGCACCTACGTCAGCCGCTACGACTACCAGCAGCAGCTCAAGGGCGACTACATCGACAAGCTCGGCGACTTTCGCGGCGGCGATTTCGCCTCGGCCGGCGCCGTGGCTCGCTGGCGCCACAGCCTGACCGGCACGTGGAGCTACGGCCCGTTCGGCGCCAGCCTGACCAACCGCTACACCAGCGGCTACCACGACTCGGACCGCGAGGCCCACGACTACGTCGGTTCGTACAACGTGTGGGACCTGGCCGGCACCTACACCTGGCGCAAGACCCTGGGCGTGACTCTGGGGGTGAAGAACCTGTTCGACCGCGAGCCGCCGTTCAGCAACCAGACCTACACGTTCCAGAGCGGGTACGACCCCAAGTACGGCGACCCGTTCGGGCGCACGCTGTACACGCGGCTCAGCTACAGGTTTTGAGAATGACAGGAGAGGGCGGGTTTTAGTGACGATTCGATCTAAGGCCTGCCCTATAAAAAATGCCTGCCTGTTGCACATCACAGGCAGGTGGGATTTGCGGTGGCTGTTCGGGCCCCATCGCGGGCAAGCCCGCTCCCACAGTGTTTTGTGATGACCAAAGATTCAGTCGTCACCCGATACCTGTGGAAGCGGGCTTGCCCGCGATGGGGCCGGGACAGCCGACCCGCCGACAAGGATCTGCCCCATGCTTTCCAGACACCGCCTCCTGGCGTTCGGCCTGCTGCTGAGTCCCGTGACCTGGGCCGCCCCGCAGCACGCCCTCACGGTCTACGGCGAACCGCCCAAGTACGCACCGGACTTCCAGCACCTGGCCTACGCCAACCCCGACGCGCCCAAGGGCGGCTCGTTGCGCCGCTCTTCGCTGGAGAGCGGTCCGTTCGACCACCTCGTGCCCTATGTCGACAAGGGCACCGGCGTCGCCGACATCGACGGCTGGCTGTACGCGCCGCTGGCCTACCGCAGCAAGGACGAACCCTACAGCGTCTACGGCCTGGTGGCGCAGCGCATGGAGCTGGACGCCGACCGCCGCTGGCTGCGCTTCTACCTCAACCCCAAGGCCCGTTTCGACGACGGCAGCCCGATCACCGCCGAGGACGTGCGCTACACCTACGAGCTGTTCACCACCCAGGGCAGCCTTAAGTACCGCCAGCAGTTCCGTGACGTCGCCGAGGTCGTGGTCGAGTCCCCGACCCAGGTGCGGTTCGTGTTCCGCAACAACGAAAGCCGCACCTTGCCGCTGGATCTGGCGACGTTGCCGGTGCTGCCGGAGCACTGGTGGCGCACCCGCGACTTCGCCGACGGCGGCGGTTTCGAGATTCCGCCGGGCAGCGGCCCGTACCGGGTCAGCGCGGTGGATGCCGGGCGCAGCGTGACGTTCGAGCGGGTCAAGGATTGGTGGGGCCAGGACTTGCCGATCACCCGCGGGCTCTACAATTTCGACCGGCTGAGCGTGGAGTTCTTCGCCGACACCGACGTGTCGCGCCAGGTGCTCAAGGCCGGCGGCTTCGACTACAACCGCGAGTTCTCGGCCACCAGCTACACCATCGGCTATGCCGGCGCTGCGCTGGATCAGGGCAGGCTGTTGCGCGAACACTTGGCGCCGGGCGCCGCCCAAGGCACCCAGGGTTTTGTGTTCAACCTGCAGAAGCCGGTGTTCCAGGATCGCCGCGTGCGCCAGGCCATCGCCATGCTCTGGGACTTCGAATGGAGCAACCGGCAGATGATGCGCAGCCTGTACCTGCGCCAGCGCAGTTTCTTTTCCCACAGCGCGTTGTCGGCCACGGAGCTGCCGGACGCCGAAGAGCTGAGGCTCCTCGAACCCTGGCGCGGCAAGATCCCCGACGAGGTCTTCACCCAGGTGTTCCAAGCCCCGCGCACCGACGGCAGCGGCAACGTCCGCGCCCAGCAGCTGCAGGCCCTGAAACTGCTGGAGGCCGCCGGTTGGACACCCCGCGGCGACCAACTGGTGAACGCCGCCGGCGAACCGCTGCGCTTCACCTTCCTCAACGGCCAGAAGGGCTTCGAGCGGCTGCTGCTGCCGTTCAAGCGCAACCTGGCGCAGATCGGCATCGGCTTCGACATCCGCCAGGTGGACACCGCGCAATACACCAACCGCGTGCGCAGCCGCGACTACGACATGATCGTCGCCGGCTACCCGGTGAGCCAGGCGCCGGGCCGGGAGATGTTCAACTACTTCGGCTCCGACGGCGCCGACGACCCCGGCTCCAACAACTACATGGTGCTGCGCGACCCGGCGGTGGATGCGCTGCTCGAAGGCGTGGTGCAGGCCGACAGCCGCGCCAGCCTGCTGCGTCACGCCCATGCGCTGGACCGGGTGCTGCAGTGGGGCTACTACTGGATCCCCAACTATTACCCGCCGGGGATCTCCACGGTGTGGTGGAACCGTTTCGGCCGCCCGGCGGTGGCGCCGCTGTACGACGCCGGCCTCGACACCTGGTGGGAAATCAGCCCGACCGCGCTGACCGCCGCGCAAATGCAGCAACAGCAAAAGGAGTACGCCCATGTGGGGTTATAGCCTGCGGCGCCTGCTGCTGATCGTGCCGACCTTGCTGGCGATCCTGCTGGTCAACTTCGTCATCGTGCAGGCCGCGCCCGGCGGCCCGGTGGAGCAGGCCATCGCCCGCTTGCAGGGGATCGGCGCAGGCAACGCGGTGGGGGGCGGCCATGTGGAGACCGTCGGCGGCGAATCCCGCGCCACCCGTGGGCTCGACCCGAAACTGGTGGCGGACATCGAGCGCCAGTACGGTTTCGACAAGCCCGCCGGCGAACGCCTGTGGCTGATGCTCAAAAGCTACGCGCAGCTGGATTTCGGCAAGAGTTTCTTCCGTGGCGCGACGGTGACGGAGCTGATCCGGCAGAAGTTGCCGGTGACCCTTTCCCTCGGCCTGTGGGCGACGCTGATCACCTACCTGGTCTCGATCCCGCTGGGCATCCGTAAGGCCGTGCACAACGGTTCGGCGTTCGATGCCTGGAGCAGCGTGGCGATCATCGTCGGCTATGCGATGCCGGGGTTCCTGTTTGCCCTGCTGCTGATCGTGGTGTTCGCCGGCGGCACGGCGCTGGACTGGTTCCCGGTGCGCGGGCTGGTCTCGGACAACTTCGCCGGGCTGACGCCGTGGGGCAAGGTCGCCGACTACTTCTGGCATCTGGTGCTGCCGGTGACGGCCCTGGTGATCGGTGGCTTCGCCACGCTGACGATCCTGACCAAGAACAGCTTCCTCAACGAAATCTCACGGCTGTACGTGGTCACCGCACGCGCCAAGGGCCTGAGCGAGCGCCAAGTGCTGTACGGCCATGTGTTTCGCAATGCGATGCTGCTGGTGGTGGCCGGGCTGCCCCAGGCGCTGGTGACGGTGTTCTTCGGCGGTTCGCTGCTGATCGAGGTGATCTTCTCCCTCGACGGGCTCGGGCGCCTGAGCTACGAAGCGGCGGTGTCCAGGGACTATCCGGTGGTGTTCGGTTCGCTGTTCATCTTCACCCTGTTCGGCCTGCTGATAAAACTGGCGGGCGACCTGTGCTACACGCTGGTCGACCCACGCATCGACTTCAACGCGAGGGCCGCCTGATGCTGACGCTATCTCCCATCGGACAGCGCCGCTGGGCGCGGTTCAAGGCCCACCGGCGCGGCTGGTGGTCGCTGTGGCTGTTTCTGGCGCTGTTCGGCCTGAGCCTGGGCGGCGAGCTGATCGCCAACGACAAGCCGCTGGCGGTGTCGTTTCAGGGGCGCTGGTTTTTCCCCGCGTTCGAGCGCTACACCGAACAGGACTTCGGCGGCGAGCTGCCGTTCCAGCCCGACTACCGCAGCGCCCAGGTGCGCAGCCTGATCGAGGGGCAGGGCGGGCGCCTGTGGTTTGCGCCGATCCCGTTCGGTTTCGACACGGTCAACTACGACCTCACCGAACCTGCGCCGAGCCCGCCGACCACGGACAACTGGCTGGGCACCGACGACCAGGCGCGGGACGTGCTGGCCCGGATGATCTTCGGCACGCGGGTTTCGCTGCTGTTCGCGCTGGCGCTGACAGCGGCCAGCGCGCTGATCGGCATCGCCGCCGGCGCCCTGCAGGGCTACTACGGCGGCTGGACCGACCTGTTCGGGCAGCGGCTGCTGGAGGTCTGGTCGGGGCTGCCGGTGCTGTACCTGCTGATCATCCTGTCCGGGTTCGTCGAGCCCAACTTCTGGTGGCTGCTGGGGATCATGGCGCTGTTCTCCTGGCTCAGCCTGGTGGACGTGGTGCGCGCCGAGTTTCTGCGCAGCCGGGGGCTGGAATACGTGAAGGCGGCGCGGGCGCTGGGCGTGGGCGACGGCCAGGTGATGCTGCGGCACATCCTGCCCAACGCCATGAGCGCGACCCTGACCTACCTGCCGTTCATCCTCACCGGGGCCGTCGCCACCTTGTCGGCGCTGGATTTCCTCGGTTTCGGCATGCCGGCCGGCAGCGCGTCGCTGGGCGAGCTGATCGGGCAAGGCAAAAACAACCTGCAGGCGCCCTGGCTGGGGCTGACGGCGTTCTTCGCGTTGGCCCTGATCCTGTCGCTGCTGGTGTTCATCGGCGAGGCCTGCCGCGATGCGTTCGACCCGCGATCATGAATCAAGGAGCTGACATGGGTGACAACCTGATTGAAATGCGCGGCCTGCGGGTGGCGTTCAACGGCCAGGAGGTGGTGCACGGCATCGACCTCGACATCCGTCCGGGGGAGTGCCTGGCGCTGGTGGGCGAGTCGGGTTCCGGCAAGTCGGTGACCGCCCACAGCATCCTGCAATTGCTGGATCCGGCGGCCACACAGGTGCGCGGCAGCATCCGCTATCAAGGCGAGGAACTGCTCGGCGTTCATGAGCGCTATCTGCGCCAGTTGCGCGGCAACCGCATCGCCATGATCTTCCAGGAGCCGATGAGCTCGCTCAATCCGCTGCACACCGTCGAGCGGCAACTGGGCGAGAGCCTGGCGCTGCACAAGGGGCTGGCGGGGGCGGCGGCGCGGCGGCGGATCGTGGAGTTGCTGGAACTGGTGGGCATCCAGCACCCGCGTGAACGCTTGAAGGCCTATCCGCACCAACTGTCCGGCGGGCAGCGGCAACGGGTGATGATCGCCATGGCGCTGGCCTGCGAGCCGCAGTTGCTGATCGCCGACGAGCCGACCACCGCGCTGGATGTCACGGTGCAGCGCAAGATCCTCCTGCTGCTCAAGGCGCTGCAAAAGCGGTTGGGCATGGCGCTGCTGATCATCAGCCACGACCTGAACCTGGTGCGCAACCTGGCCCAGCGGGTGGCGGTGATGCGCAGCGGCGTGATCGTCGAGCAGGCTCTCTGCGAGCAGTTGTTCCGGACGCCGCAGCATCCCTACAGCGTCGAACTGCTCAACGCCGAACCCGGCGGCGCGGCGCTGTGCCGGGACTCGACGGAGGACCTGCTGCAGGTACGGGACCTGAACGTGCGTTTCAGGCTCGGCGGCGGGTGGCTGCGGCCCACGTCGTACCTGCACGCGGTCAACGGCATCGATCTGCGCCTGCAACGGGGCAAGACCCTGGGCATCGTCGGCGAATCCGGCTCGGGCAAATCCACCCTGGGCCAGGCGATCCTGCGCCTGATCGACGCCGAGGGCACCATCCGTTTCGAGGGCGAGGCCTTGGAGGCCTTGAGCGGCAAACGGCTGCGGCCCTTGCGCAAGCGCCTGCAAGTGGTGTTTCAGGATCCGTTCGGCAGCCTCAGCCCGCGCCTGTGCGTGGCGCAGATCATCGCCGAGGGCCTGTCGGTGCACACCGCCATGAACGCGCGCGAGCGCGAGCGGGCGGTGATCGAGGTGCTGCGGGAAGTCGGTCTGGACCCGGCCGTGCGTCATCGCTATCCCCACGAGTTCTCCGGCGGGCAGCGCCAGCGCATCGCGATCGCCAGGGCGCTGGTGCTCAAGCCGGACCTGATCCTGCTGGACGAACCGACCTCGGCGCTGGATCGCACGGTGCAGAAGCAGATCGTCACGCTGCTGCGGCGCTTGCAGGAGGAACATGGGCTGACCTACCTGTTCATCAGCCACGACCTGGCGGTGGTGCGGGCGCTGGCCCATGACCTGATCGTGATGAAGGACGGCAAGGTGGTGGAGCGGGGGGAGACCGCCGAGCTGTTTCGCTCGGCGCGGCATGCGTATACGCAGGAATTGCTGGCGGCGTCGTTTGCCTGAGCCCGAAAGCACGAATCCCGCCACAGGGGCGGGATTCGAGGGTCGTCCGACAGGTTCCGCGCTTGCGGAACCACGGTCTTACGCCGGGAACAGCTCGGACAGTTTCATCGACAGCATCATGTCGCCTTCAACGCGCAGCTTGCCGCCCATGAAGGCCTGCATGCCGTCGGTCTCGCCGGAAACGATGCCTTTGAGGGTGTCGCTGTCCAGCACCAGGGTGCAGTTGGCGTCGGCGTTTTCGCCTTCCTGGATTTCGCAGGTGCCATCCTTGACGATCAGCGCGTAGTGCTTGTCTTCGTCAGTGATGTTGAAACCGAAGACCAGATCCAGACCGGCGGCAGCGGCTGGGTTGAACTTGGCTTTCATTGCTTCGACAGCTTTTGCTACATCGCTCATGGTGTGTTCCTTGATCAAGTGATTTCAGTGACCGCGCAGGTCACGACGAACCGGCGCTCATCGGAAGGTGATGAGATCCGGAGCCTTCAACAGTTGCAGGTGCGCATGGTTGTTGAAGGAAGCCAACGCCACCTCTCGACCGCGGAACTTCAGCTGGTTGAGCGAGGTGTTGACGATTTGCCAGTTCAACTCAAAGGCCTGTTTCGCAGGCATTTGCGTAATGAGGTGGAGCAGGGCGGTGATGGTGCCGCCGGAGGTGAACACGGCGATCTTCTGCGTGCTGTCCGCCTGTTCGAGGATCCGCTGCAGGCCGGCCTGTACCCGGTCGACGAACGCCAGCCAGCTTTCCAGGCCCGGGGTGTCGTAGGTGCCGGTCAGCCAGCGTTCGATGATCAGCGCGAAGATGCGCTGGAACTCGCCGCGGTTCTGCGCGGCGTTGCGCAGGATGTCCAACGCCTCGGGCTCCTCCGGCAGCATGGCCGGGAGCAGGGCGCGGATCACCGCGTCGGCGTCGAATTCGTTGAAGGCGGGGTCGATTTCCAGCGTCGGCACCGGCAGGCCGACGGCGGCGAACTGTTCCAGCGCGCTGTTGGCCGTGTGCTGCTGGCGGCGCAGGTCGCCGGACAGGCAGCGGTCGAAACTGACGCCCAGCCCGGCGAGGTGCCGGCCGAGGATTTCTGCCTGGCGCACACCGGTCGGCGACAGGACGTCGTAGTCGTCTGCGCCG
The DNA here is from genome assembly GCF_002112565.1 of Pseudomonas sp. R25(2017). Classification (NCBI taxonomy): domain Bacteria; kingdom Pseudomonadati; phylum Pseudomonadota; class Gammaproteobacteria; order Pseudomonadales; family Pseudomonadaceae; genus Pseudomonas; species Pseudomonas sp. R25(2017). The sequence goes on along the minus strand of NZ_NEHZ01000022.1, from coordinate 116,513 downwards.
AAGGAGGCCTGGCCATGTCGAATCAGATAGATGCTGCCCACGTCCGCTGTCATCCCGGCACGTTGAAGGTTGTGGCGAGGTTATGAGGATGATCGGGTGCTGTCAATGAAAAAACATACGCTTGTTTGAAATGCCCGTTACAGCCCTGTTGCCAGAGGTTTCACCGCTGGCTGTCAGGGCGGTGCATGGGTATGCTGAAGCCATCCCGCGCGCGTCCGTTTGAAGCCGCGCCTTGTTTTAAGGAGCCTCCGTGGAGTTTTTCACCGAATACGCCAGCTTCCTGGCCAAGACCGTGACCCTGGTGGTCGCCATTCTGGTGGTGCTGGCCAGTTTCGCCGCATTGCGCAGCAAGGGGCGGCGCAAGTCGGCCGGCCAGCTGCAGGTCAGCAAGCTCAATGATTTCTATAAAGGGCTGCGCGAGCGCCTGGAGCAGACCCTGCTCGACAAGGATCAGCTCAAGGCCCTGCGCAAGGGCCAGGCCAAGGCCGAGAAGAAGCGGAAGAAGCAGCACGAGACCAAGCCCCGGGTGTTCGTGCTGGACTTCGACGGTGACATCAAGGCGTCGGCCACCGAGAGCCTGCGTCACGAAATCACCGCGTTGCTGACCCTGGCCACGCCGAAGGACGAAGTGGTGCTGCGCCTTGAGAGCGGCGGCGGCATGGTGCACAGCTACGGGTTGGCGTCGTCGCAGCTGGCGCGCATCCGCGAGGCCGGCATTCCGCTGACGGTGTGCATCGACAAGGTCGCCGCCAGCGGCGGCTACATGATGGCGTGCATTGGCCAGAAGGTGATCAGCGCGCCGTTCGCGATCCTCGGCTCCATCGGTGTGGTCGCGCAGTTGCCGAACGTCAACCGCCTGCTGAAGAAGCACGATATCGACTTCGAGGTGCTGACCGCCGGCGAGTACAAGCGCACGCTGACGGTGTTCGGCGAAAACACCGAGAAAGGCCGGGAGAAGTTCCAGCAGGATCTGGACATCACCCATCAACTGTTCAAGAACTTCGTGGCCCGCTACCGTCCGCAACTGGCCATCGACGAGGTGGCCACCGGCGAGATCTGGCTGGGCGTCGCCGCGCTGGACAAGCAACTGGTGGACGAACTCAAGACCAGCGACGAGTACCTGGCCGAGCGGGCCAGGCAATCGGAGCTGTATCACCTGCACTACGCCGAACGCAAAAGCCTGCAGGAACGCATCGGCATGGCGGCCAGCGGTTCGGTGGACCGTGTGCTGCTGAACTGGTGGAGCCGCTTGACCCAGCAACGGTTCTGGTGAGTCCCGTCAGGCGCCTTGTCCGCATCGTCGCAGACAGGGCGCCAGACACATTCAAGTGTTGAATGTGCGGTGCTTATCTATTTCAAACTTCCATATTGTTGTTGCCTGACTCGGTTCAATGATCAGGTATTCCCGCTTTTTCCATGAATGTCTAAACCTTAAGCTGTTTGATCAAAATGGCATGAAAGGTTGTTTTACATGGAAGTTGAAAAGACCCAATCCCCTCCGCAGATGACCCCAGCTCAGCAAGGCGTATTCTTCGACCTGCTGAAGAATCAAATACCGGCCTGGGTGCTGGAATCATCGCAAGAGTCCAGGGCGGCGCTGTATGGAAGTCTGAAATCCGGTTTCCGTTCCCGATTCGCGGTGCTTGAAGAGTTGCGTGCCTTCAAAAGTCCGGAAAGTTTTTGTGCGCCGCTGCTCGCCAAGGCGTTGTCGGCAAAGCTGGTCGAGCCTGTACAGGTTGAAGGCGTCATTTTTCAACATGTTCGCTCCACCTCAAGCCTGCTCGGACTGAGAAGGAAACTGGTGCTGCCAATCGACCGCGATCTGTTGGGGGCCGCTTGCGAAAACTTCGAACTCAGCGAAACTCGCGCAGAAAACTATCATGAAAGTTCATTGATCTATATTCCGGAACGGGTCAGCGGACACCCCCACAGGATTCTCCCGATCCGGCCCCATGAGTTTGCGCAACTTTGCCGTGTGCTGGATCTGGGCAAAAGCTATCAGGCCCATGTGTCTGAGTTCTTTGGAAACAAGACGCAACTTGGCAGGCTGCGAAAGAAGGCGGTCGCTTGCCTGAAAGACCGGTTTGAGGTTGAACGGCATCTCGCGTATATGCAAAGGCATATAGGAAAGGATGTCTATGAGATGTTGAGGTCCGTCGTCGAGCGCAAGCCGTCGATCATCCTGGGCAAGAACACCCTGGGCTATCAACAGCTGAAGATGCTCGACACGACACTCAATGGCCCGATGTTCATCGGGCCCGTCAGCGAACATGAGGATGATGACTACCGGTGTGTTGTGTACGTGCCCGGAGATCCATTGCACCCCTTGAAGGAATATGCCTCGTTCTCCCACTTCGAGGGAGAGCTGAGCCGTCGCTTGAAGTCACCTGCATTCCGCCAGTTCTTCATGCGCTTCATCAAACTGGAGGATCGGGCCGAGTTTCTCGGAAGCCTGGATCAGAGCCTTTCAGTCAAGGTTTCCCTCTGGAGCAACAATTACGTGCAGGTCGATGGACTTGACCTGGACGCCGAAAGCAACAACGACCTGTTTCTGGCGATCTATCGACAGCATGCCGAGAAAGTGCTGGCCGATGCCCGCTTGCTCGTTGTCCCGACCGACGACGAGGATGAGAAAAGCCGGCTGGCGAGGCTCGAAACCTACAAGGCCATTGGCATCAATGCGTTGCTGTTCATGGGGGCATTCGTTCCGATAGTGGGCGAGGTCCTGTTCGCCGTCGCCGGCATCCAGCTGCTGGCGACGGTCTACGAAGGGGTTTCCCATTGGGCCGCCGGGGAACAGGAACTGGCGGCGGACTGCCTGTTCGATACCATCGAGAACCTGATCTTGATGGCGGCACTGGGTACGGCCGCCAAGGGGGGAAGCAGCCTCTTCAAAGTCGTGCGCCAGAGCGATTTCGTCTTGAGCTTGCGCAAGGTGCCGATTTCGTCCAAGGGTATGCGCTTGTGGAAGCCCGACCTTACGCCTTATCGCGCAAGGCAAAGTCTTCCCCAAGGACTTGAGGTGAGCGAGCAGGGGCTTGTCACGTTTGGCCAGGACCGATACTTGAATATCGGCGCGGATCACTTTGCGGTTCAGCCCAAGAAAGACACGAATGTCTGGGAAGTGCGCCCGCAACAGTCCGAACGCTATCTGCCGGTACTCGAAACCAACGGAGCCGGTGCGTGGCGGCACGACTCCGAGCTGTTCCAGGACTGGAGTCCGCTGACGTTGTTCCGGCGCCTCGGTTACCGCGCAGAACGTGTGCCGGATGCCCAGGCCTCGCAGATTCTGGGTGTCGTCGGCGTGGGAGAGCCTCAACTGCGCCGATTGTTTGCCGAACGCCGCAAGCCGATGGCGACATTGGAGGACACGGTCAGGCGATTTAGCGCCGACAGTGCCGTCAATCGGTTCATCGAGCAGATGGGCAAGCCGACATCCGCCCCTGCGGCGGATGCTGACCTGCAACTGTTCCTGCTGACCGCTTCCGCGAAATGGCCAAGAGACACGGCCGTGAGCGTTGTCGACGGCCTTGGCAACGAACTCAAGCGCTACGGCCCGGCAACGGCGGAACAAGAGCTGAGGCTCGGCCAAGAGCTATTGCGTAAGGGAACGTTTTACCCATCGCTGTTGGCAGGCCTCAAGGCCCCGCAACGACATCGGTTGCTGGGCATCACATCCCAAGACTCGGCCAGCCACACTGCAGCGCTCGTGGAAATGCTAGCCAACGACGCCGAACGCTTGCGGCTGAATGTGTTTGAGCGGTTGTATGAGCGCACCGACATCAGCAGTGAACCGTTGGCGGCTGCGGTGAAGCAAGCGTTCCCCGAATTGCCGGGGGCGGTCGCCGATGAGTTGGTTCTCAATGCCGACGCCAGTGAGTGGCAACAGCTCGAAGCCGGCAAGCTGCCATTGCGCATCGACGAGGAGGCGCGGCGATACACGCAGGTGGTGAACTTGAATCGCGCGTATGAGGGGCTCTATCTGGATGCTCCGCGTGACTTGAGCACTGACCTGATAGTGCTCGACACCTTGGCCAGGCTGCCGGGTTGGCCGGAGGATGTGTTCTTCGAAATCACGGAGCAGAACGCGGCCTCCAGTGACAGGGCCCAGACGGGCCCGGCCGAAGCCCGGCACAAAGTGTCGTTCAAGGCGCTTGAGGCGCGTTACCGGGCGGTCGATGCCAATGGGCAATTGCTGGCAGAGTCCGCCTCGAACACCCGCGCGCATTATTTCCAGACGTTGTGGCAGAGCCTGCCTGCCCACGCAAGAAAGGCGCTGGGTGTCGAGAGAGACGAGTCGGGCGCGCAGTTGCGCCGGAAAATCACCACGTCGGCCCTGCAACAGCGTGACGATATCGCCCGTTTGGTGGCCGGGCAGTCGTGGCGGGCAGGTTATCGTTCGCCAATGGGATTGGCCGACCCTCGCGGTGAACCTGTGGTGGAGTTCAAGCAATCGACTCCCGCCTCCGCGATCGCCGAAGTGGCAGCGCTGCGACAGCGGGCCCGTGAACTGTACCCCTTGCACTCACTTGCGCGGATCGAAAGTTTTCTGATGACGCTGGGCGACGACGAGGTGCTGGCGACGCGATCCCTCGAAGTGCTCAGGCAGCAATACCTGAAGATGCGCAATACCCTGGAGCAGTGGATAAACAGCCAAACCCATTACCAGAAAGCGGATGACGCCCGGCACACGGTTCCCCGGCGCAGCAAAGCCCTGGCTGCGCAGGCGATCCTGCGGGCATGGCGCAAAGAGCCGGGAACCGTCGGGCAGCTCCCTGAAATATTCGACAGACTGACGTTCGATGCGCAGCCGCTGGGATCGCTGCCGACGATCATCGCAGACTTCAGGCACATCGGCGCACTGGAAATGAACAACGTCGGAGAGAGCGCGGGGCTGAATGCGTTTCTGAAAAACTTCCCGAACCTGCACACGCTGAGCCTGACCGGAAACGGCCTGACCCGGCTGCCCCTGGCGATCCATGACATGCCGCGCCTGACCCACCTGGACCTGAGTGACAACCAGATCGTCCTGACGGCAGAGGCAGCGGCCGCATTGGGTGCCAAAGAACATCTGCAATCGTTGAACCTGAGTTTCAACCCCGGCCTCAGGCGGCTGCCGTCCTTTGCTTCGATGCGCAACCTGCAGCATTTGGCCTTGCGCGGCAGCGGAATCGACGAATGGCCGACGGGCCTTGAAGAGCATCCGATGCTTCGGACCCTTGACCTGCGCGACAACCAGATCAAAGTGCTGGCGGACGCGATCTTCAAGGCGCGGACGGAGCTGAACCAAGGCACCAACATCGACGGCAATCCTTTGTCGGCCAAGGCGCTGGAGGATATTGCCCGATATCAGCAGTCCACCGGCGTCAATCTCGGCGTGATCACCGTCGACTATACCCATCCGCCCGTCGACCTGTTGCCCGACAGTGGTCCCGGCGCCCATTGGGAGAGCGGGCTGGCGCAGGAGGACATTGCGCAGATGCAGGCCGCATGGGCCTCGTTGTCGGCTTATCCACGTTCCCGGGACTTCTTCCTGGTGCTCGATCAGATGCGCGATTCGGCCGATGACGTGCGTGAGCATTCGAACCTGGCCGCTCGCGTCTGGAACCTGCTGCGGGCGGCCGCGGAAGATGACAGCTTGCGCAGCGAACTGTTTCGCATGGCACGGATCGGACGGGTCAGCGCCGATGAGGCCGGCAGTGTGTTCAATGATCTGGAGATCAGGGTGCTGGGCTATCGCGCCATGAGGGCGGCACGCACGGGCGAGCGATCGCTGGAGGGCGAACTGGTGCGGTTGCTGCGAGGGCTGTTTCGCCTGCAGGAACTGAAGAGGCAGGCTCAGATCGAGATCGGCAATCGCCTGCGCGACAACACCCTCAGCCGCCGGCAGGCGTCGGAACTGAGCCTGATCTATCGGGTCAGGCTGGCGCGCCGCCTGGAACTGTTGGCCCAGCCAAGTGCGATCGACACCGCGTTCGACGTCGACGTGACCGAGCAGCAACTGGACAAGGCTTACGCAGAAGTGGTAAAGGCGGAAAACTCACCCGCGTTGCTTGATCTGATCGATACCCAGCCTTTCTGGACGGAGTATCTGCATTCGACCCATCAAGAGCTGTTCTTCGGCGTGGAGGAACGCGCCGCCCAAGCGTTTGCCGAGCTGGAGACGCAAAACGATCTGTCGCGTGAGGCCGCGACGCAGAGGACGATGGCGATCGTGGACAATTTCCGCAATGAAAACCGGAGCCTGTACCAACGACTGACGCAAGAGGCGCTGGCTCGGCATCCGGGCCTGGCGCTGCCCGAACCGGCGACGGCCGGGCTCCGATGAACGCTCTTGCCCTCGTCGGCGCCTGAACGAACCGTGGTCCTGCCACGGTTTTTCTTTGCCCGGCGCTTGCGGGCGACAAGGAGAAAAATCCATTCGGTGCCGCTGACCGTTCCTACTTTCAAATCACATGCGTCGGGTTACGTTGCGCTATCTCCAGCACCGCAAAGGATTGCATTGCGACCATGACCGACAACAACGACGAATCCCTTTCCCTGAACCCTCCCGGCCCGGACATGCGCTCGGCGCTGAACGCCACGGTGGCGTCGGCGCTGCCCTTGACGCCGGAAGCCTTCGGCATCGCCCGGATCCGCGCCCGGTGGGGCGCCGACATCGACCCGCAGACCGCCCGGATGGTCACGCTCGACTACGACCGTGACTGGGATCAGGGCAAAAACGGCGTGCATCACGGCAAGGTGCGGCGTTCGCACACGCTCATCCGGGCCTTGCTGGACAATGACCAGACCGTGGCGGACGGCGCGTTCGGCGAAAACCTGTTCGGCCTGTATACCCCGCCGGACATCGGTCCGACCGTCGTGATCCAGGACGAAAGCGCAGCGGACGCGACGAATGAGCCGGGTTGGCTGCGCGACTACGAAGGCATCTACCGCCAGACCACGCCTCAGGTCTACGGCCCTGCCACGCAATTGCCCATCCGTGCGGCGGACTTCAAGCGATGGGTCTGGACCCTGGAGCTGCGCCCGCTGTACCAGGACTACCTGGACAGTGTCTGGCCGTCGGACAGGATCCTGTTGGCCGATGCTCCCTATCCCTTGAGAACCACCGTGAAAGCGGCCTTCATCATGAGTGCCTTTCTCCAGCGCAGAGAGCGCAGCCTGAGCCGTGAAGGGTTGGCGCTGGCGTTGCGTTGCGCCGGTCTGGCGCCGGATCTGCGCTGGAAAGATCTGACCTTCGCGCAATTGCAGGCAGCCACCCGGCCGGCGGAAGGGATCGAAACCGGGCGTCTGGCCATCTACCGCTATACGTCAAAGGACATCTGATACTTCCATGACCGTGCCAGCCACCGGGTGCTTCTGCACATTCCCGGCAACTCGTCGCCGCTGCACGAATTCACGGACACCGGCCGGTTGCGCCAATGGCTCGCGGCTCAAGGCCGGACCGAAGGAGGACGGCGGGCATTGGGGACGCATTTTGCCGAGGACGACATCGAGGACGGGCTGTTCCACGCCGGTGTCCTGACCGCGCTGGACGGCATCGGGCTGTATCCGAAGGAGCACTGGCTGGGCCGGACGGCCGGATTCTTCAACAATGACGGTTACTGGAACCCCGACGACTACGTCGTGCTGGAGCCGTTCAAGGGACGCTGCGATCCGTTCGCCCAATGGGTGCTGACGATGAAACAGGACGCGCTGGCCAGTGCCGACGGCATCCGCGACGACGCCCAGGTCAATCGCGATGAACTCAGCGCCGTGGTCGAGCCGGTCGTGCAATGGATCAACCGTCTGGCGCCGTTGGCGTTGTTCGTGCCCGGGGGCGAGGGCGTGCTGGCGCTGGCGGGGCTGATCGATGCGGGCTATGGCCTCGATGCCGCCGTCAACGGCAGCTCCGCGCCGGCCCAGTCCGAAGGGCTGACGCGCACGGTGTTCGGCCTGCTGAACGCGTTGCCGGTGGCCGGGGAGCTCGCGGCGGTGAAGAGTGAAGCGCGGGCCTTGCGGGCGTCGGAGGAGGGGGCTGCTGTCCTGCTGCCGGCCGGCAAGGTCTCCGGCGATGCATGGGTGCCTGCCGCCGCGCGCCTGGCTGCGCTGCGCGGACTGGGCGAGCCTGTCGCCGCCTTCACCGATGAGGTGCTGATGCAGATCGGCCGGGTGATCGACTGGAGCGATGAGGAGCGGCCGCTGACCGGCGACGGTTCGACACCGTTTCCTTTGCTGGCGGACGCCATCGACCGGTTCAGGCTTGAGCAGAGCATTGATCCGACGCTGGATCCCGCCGTGCGCACAGAGCAGTTCAACAGGCGCTACCGGGCGCTCCAGCGCTCGGAGCGCGCATGGGTGCGGTTGTGTCAGGAACAGTACCCGGGATTGCCCAAGGCGGCCATCGAACAGCTACTCGCACGCCTAGACATCGATGCCGCACGTCCTTTCGATCCGAATGAAGCCCGGCGTGCGCTCCGGGCGCTGGACGGCAAGGCCCGTCAGTACCAGGCCCATGCCCGCCTGGATCAGGCCTATGCGGGGCTGTACCTGCGCGCCGTGAACCATCCCGACACGGACAGGCTTGCGCTGCACACCCTGAGGCATCTGCCGGGCTGGCCATCGGGTGTGGCCGTGCAGGTACTGGACAGCTCGATCAGCGGTCGTGTGCTGGAGCGTGCCGGGGTGCCGGGCGGCCATGACATCCGCCGGTTGATCAAGGCAGGCAGCCGTTACCGCGCCAGTGATGGGGCACCGGATGAAGCCGGCGATCTGTACCGGGCCTTGTCTGCCGTGCTGACGGAACAGGAGCGTTCCTCGCTGGGCCTGGCCTCGGCGGATCCTGCCGGTGCCTTGCGCCTGAAGCTGGGCGAGCATGCGTTGCCCCGCGACGAACTGCAGCGGGGCCTGCAGCGAACGGACGCGGGCCTGGCGTTCGAGTCCTGGGGGCGGCTGGCGGGGGGCGGCTTTCCCACAACCCTTGAAGGGCGGAGCTTGACGGTCGAGGTGGATCGCCTGCAGGTCCAGGAACTCTATCCCGAGTTCGACGCTGCCCAGGCGGATGCCTGGCTGCTTCAGGCCGGCCCGCAGGCGCAGTCGACGCTGGCGGCGTTGCGCCTGGAGCTGGATCAGCTGAACCTCGACCTGAATGACTGGATCGGCCTGTCGGCGACCGACGTCGATGAAATGGACATCGACTTTCTGGCGCCGGGCGACGCCGAGGCGGCGCACATGCCTCCGGCGCAACTGGCCGAGCACAACCAGAACCTGCTGGAGGAAGCCATTGCCCAGGAACGCGTCATGCGCACCGAACTGGCCCAGGAGTTGATCGCCATCTGGCAGAAGCGGCCTCCCAGGGTCAATCGTGTGACGGCCGGTGAGCAGAGGGAGGTGTACCGTCTCGATCTGGATTTCGAGGACTATTTGCGCCTGCCGATCACCCCGGTCCGTTTCGGGGAAGTGTTCGAGCTGTCGATGCGAGGCTTGCATGTGATCGAGCAGGAAAGCCTGGACGGTTTCCTCGAGAGCTTCCCGAATCTGCGCACCTTGAACCTGGAAAGCGTGGACATCCGTCGCCTCAACGGCAACAACGTGCTGGAGGGGGCATTGCCGCCATCGATCCTGAGGATGCGCCATCTGACCCGGCTGAACCTGCGCTCGACCTTCCTGGAGCTCAAGGAGTCCACGGCCTCGCAGTTCCGGGAACTGACGCACCTGCAAGAGCTCGACCTGAGCGACAACCCGCTCACGGAGGCGCCGGTGGTGCTGGGGATGGGCGAACTGCGCGTCCTGAACCTGAGGAATGCCGCCATCACCCGATGTCCCGTCGGGATCCCGGAGCAGCCTCGCTTGGCCCTGCTGAACCTGGCCGAAAACCGGATCGAACGGGTGCCTGCGGCGGTGTTCAGCCAGGCCGTCTCGCGTCAGCGGGTCATGCTCTGGGGCAATCCGCTGTCCGACGAAGAGACGCTGGAAAGGGTCGTCGAACACCGCAGGCGCACCGGCATCAACCTGTGGCTCGATCCCTCCCGGGAGGAAAGCGGCGCAGAACCCTGGCTTGGGGAAGGCAATGAGGTGCTGAACCGGGCACGCCGGTCGATATGGGCGAGCGTGGCCGCGAAACCGTCCGGCCCGGATCTGCTGCGGATGGTGAGCGGTTTGAGCCTGACGGCGGACTTCCGGGTGGCCTATCGGGATCTTCAGGTGCGCGTATGGTTGCTCCTGGTGCAGGCCGATGCCAGCGATGAGCTGTGGGGATTGTTGAGCGGTTGGCTGGCGAGTGCGTTCGGCGATGCCGAGAACCCGTTCGTGGCGTTCGAGGCGTTGGAGGGCCGGGTGAAGTTCTACAGGGACTGGGTGGCGTCGGGGCGGCCTGTGCCGATGATCGGCTGAGCCGGTGGTGCGTCGTTGTCCTGCCCGCTTCGGTCAAAGCGGGCAGGACGGACGTTCAGCGGCGACGGAACAGCGGCAGCGGTTCGTCGGTGGCGGCCTGGTAGGTCACCGAGAAGTCCTTGAGGCTTTCCAGGGCTTCGTAGGGATCCTTGTCGGCGCGCAGCGCGTAGGCGTCGAAACCGCAGCGGCGCATGTAGAACAGCTGGTCGCGCAGCACGTCGCCGATCGCCCGCAGTTCGCCCTTGAAGCCGTAGCGGTCACGCAGCAGGCGGGCGTTGGAGTAGTTGCGCCCGTCCGTGAAGGCCGGGAAGTTCAGGGCGATGACCTGGAACTGGTCCACGTCGTCGCCGATCTCCTCGGCTTCTTCGTCCGCGTCCAGCCAGACGCCCAGGCCGCCGTCGCGGGCCTTGAGCGCATGGGCGTGGTCACGCCACAGGGCCAGCGGCACGATCAGGTCGTCGCAGTTGGAGATGCCGTCGAGGGTCGAGTCCTTGGGCAGCAGGTGCCAGGTTTCGTCGATGACCTCGTTGTTCTTAATGATTCGCTGCATAGACGCGTTCCTTGAAGAGGTCGATGCCGATACGCTGGTAGGTGTCGATGAAACGCTCGTCTTCGGTGCGCTGTTCCACGTACACGTCGATCAGCTTGGAGATCACGTCGGGCATGTCTTCCTGGGCGAAGGACGGGCCGAGGATCTTGCCCAGGCTGGCGTCGCGGCTGGCGCTGCCGCCGAGGGACACCTGATAGAACTCTTCGCCTTTCTTGTCCACCCCGAGGATGCCGATGTGGCCGACGTGGTGGTGGCCGCAGGCGTTCATGCAACCGGAGATGTTCAGGTCCAGCTCGCCGATGTCGAACAGGTAGTCCAGGTCGTCGAAACGGCGCTGGATCGATTCGGCGATCGGGATCGACTTGGCGTTGGCCAGGGAGCAGAAGTCGCCGCCCGGGCAGCAGATGATGTCGGTCAGCAGACCGATGTTCGGCGTGGCGAACCCTTGCTCGCGCAGCTCGCCCCACAGGGTGAACAGCTGGCTCTGCTCGACGTCGGCCAGGATGATGTTCTGCTCGTGGGAGGTGCGCAGTTGGCCGTAGCTGTAGCGCTCGGCCAGGTCGGCGACGGCGTCGAGCTGCTTGTCGGTGATGTCGCCCGGCGCGACGCCGGTCGGTTTCAGCGACAGGGTGACGGCCACATAGCCCGGCTTCTTGTGGGCCAGGGTGTTGCGGGTGCGCCAGCGGGCGAAGCCCGGGTGCTCCTTGTCGAGCGCGGCCAGTTCGGCGGCCTGGTCGTCCAGGGCCTTGTAGTCCGGGTCGACGAAGTGTTTGGCGACGCGATGCACTTCGGCTTCGGTCAGGGTGGTCTGGCCGCCGCGCAGGTGCTGCATTTCGGCTTCGACCTTTTCGGCGAAGACCTCAGGGGTCAGCGCCTTGACGAGGATCTTGATCCGCGCCTTGTATTTGTTGTCGCGACGGCCGTAGCGGTTGTAGACCCGCAGGATGGCGTCGAGGTAGCTCAGCAGGTCCTGCCACGGCAGGAACTCGTTGATGAACGCCCCGACCACCGGGGTACGGCCCAGCCCGCCGCCCACCAGCACGCGGAAGCCCAGCTCGCCGGCGGCGTTGTGCACCGGCTCAAGGCCGATGTCGTGGACTTCGATGGCGGCGCGGTCGGAGGTCGAACCATTGACGGCGATCTTGAACTTGCGCGGCAGGTAGGCGAATTCCGGGTGGAACGTGGTCCACTGGCGGACGATCTCGCACCACGGGCGCGGGTCGATCAGTTCGTCGAAGGCGACGCCGGCGAACTGGTCGGTGGTGACGTTGCGCAGGCAGTTGCCGCTGGTCTGGATCGCGTGCATCTGCACGGTGGCCAGTTCGGCGAGGATGTCCGGGATGTCTTCCACCGCCGGCCAGTTGAACTGCACGTTCTGCCGGGTGCTGATGTGGGCGTAGCCCTTGTCGTAGTCGCGGGCGATCTTGGCCATCATGCGCACCTGACGCGAGGTCAGCTGGCCGTAAGGCACCGCCACCCGCAGCATCGGGGCGAAACGCTGGATGTACAGGCCGTTCTGCAGGCGCAGCGGCCGGAATTCCTCTTCGCTCAGCTCACCTGCCAGATAGCGTCGGGTCTGATCACGGAACTGCTTGACGCGGTCCTCGATGATCCGCTGATCGTATTCGTCGTATACGTACATATAAGTCCTGTTCTCAGGCTTGGGCCACTCGGAAAACGCTGCTTTTGTTTGCTTGCTTGAGACCGAGGGATGCTCTGCAATTCTGCGCGCACGGCCGCGCACTCCCAACGGAGCCGGGGCAATATACCCGTTTGCGTTTATGCGCAAAAGTGATGTTTGAGTATATGTAAAGAACCAAATCGCCTAACAGGGGCGGGTATCCGCTAACCCACATTTGTCGTGCGGACAATCATCGTCTTAACTGTGGTCGAGTCTTCTGCAATCACCGACAAAACCGACAAGAGGCGATGCAATGAGCAACCCAACCAAAGCAAGGAAGAGCGACAGCACCGTTGATGCCTGGGCCATTCTGTTCCTGATCATTCTGGTCGTGGGCACGGCGGTGTTCTGGGTCAGTCATCAATAAGCGACCCGTCCGGGCCCGCTACCGACGGTTGTCGGACAAATTGCAGGATCAAGCGCCAGTGGCCGGTTGATCGAAGGCTATAATGCGCCGCCGTTTTTCCTATGGGCCCGGATGTTTCATGTTGAAGATTCTCCACCTCAGCCTGCTGCTGTTCGGCGCGGTTTTCGGATCCTGCGCGCGGGCGGAATCGGTGCTGTTCCTCAATCCGGGCACGGAACAGGAAGCCTTCTGGGTAAGCTATTCGCAATTCATGCAGGCCGCCGCCCGGGATCTGGGCATCGACCTTGAGATCGTCTATTCCCAACGCCGTCCCGAACAGACCCTGGCCCAGGCACGGCTGGCGCTGCAGGGCACCCGCCGTCCGGATTACCTGATGTTCGCCAACGAGCAGTACGTGGCGCCGCAGATCTTGCGCATGGCGTACAACAGCGGCGTGAAGCTGTTCATGGTCAACGCTGCCTTGACCCCCAATCAGCAAAGCCTGGTGGGCGAGCGCGCCGACCGGATCGGCAGCCTGGTGCCCAACGACGAGGAGGGCGGCTACCTGATGATGAACGAGCTGATCCGCCTGCATCCGGCGGTGGCGCCCGGTGAGGAGATCGAGTTGCTGGCGTTCTCCGGGCTCAAGATCACGCCGTCGGCGCAACTGCGTGAAAGCGGCATGCAGCGGGCGCTGGCCGAGCATCCCCAGGTACGGCTGCGCCAACTGGTCTACAGCGGCTGGACACGCCAGCGCGCCTACGAGCAGGCCAAGCAGTTGCAGGCGCGCTACCCGAAGGTGTCGCTGGTGTGGTCGGCCAATGACGAAATGGCGTTCGGCGCGATGCAGGCCTTCGCCGAAGCGGGCAAGGTGCCGGGCAAAGACGTGCTGTTCAGTGCGGTCAATACTTCGCCTGCGGCCTTGCAGGCGTTGCTCGACGGTCGTCTGAGCGCGTTGCTCGGCGGGCATTTCACCTTGGGCGGCTGGGCGCTGGTGGAATTGCACGACCATGCGCAGGGCGTGAACCTGGACCGGTACGGCGGCCGCGACCGGCAGATCCCGCTGATGCAGTTGATCGACAAGGCCCAGGCCCGGCAGATGCTGGCCATGGGCAATTCGCCGGACTACGGCGTGCCGTTCCGCAAGCTGTCGGCCAAGGGGCGGCCGGCGTCCTACCGTTACCCCTTCAGCCTGCAGACATTGATGCACTGATCCGCGTCAGACCCCCGCCAGATGCACCACCAGCTTGACGATGGCGAACAGCGTCAGCGCGAACAGCGCCGTAAAGGCAATGCCGAGGATCACGAAGTGGCTGGGCTTGCCGTGGGTGAAGTCCCGGGCGCGGTTCTTCCCGCTCTGCACCCCGAACGCGGCGGCCATGACGCTGTGCACCATCTGCCAGAAGGTCGGTGGCTTGTTGTCGACTGGATCGTCCATAAATCCCCCGTCTGTGTGTTTGCCCTTTGAGCATAGCCAATCCTGCTCCCGTTGCCTGGAGCCTTGGCCGAGCCCGCACGGCGCGGGGACGATGCGGGGGAGGGAAGCCCGGAGAGGCCGGCCCTTGCGCCTTGGGCGGGCACAAGGGCGGCGAGGCCGGTCTCAGTCGTCGTAGCCCAGGTTCGGCGCCAGCCAGCGCTCGGTGACGCTCAGTTCCTGGCCCTTGCGCGAGGTGTAGCTCTGCACCTGATCCTTGTCGACCTTGCCCACGGCGAAGTACTGCGCCTGCGGGTGGGCGAAGTACCAGCCGCTGACCGCCGCCGCCGGAAACATCGCGTAGTGCTCGGTGAGGAACACGCCGCTGCGGCCGGCGCGCATCTCGCTGGACTCGGGGTCGAGCAGGGCGAACAGCGTGGCCTTCTCGGTGTGGTCCGGGCAGGCCGGGTAGCCCGGTGCCGGACGGATGCCGGAGTACTGCTCCTTGATCAGCGCTTCGTTGTCCAGGGCTTCGTCCTTGGCGTAGCCCCAGTGCTCCTTGCGCACCTGTTCGTGGAGCCATTCGGCGCAGGCCTCGGCCAGGCGGTCGGCCAGGGCCTTGACCATGATCGAGTTGTAGTCGTCGCCGGCGTCCTGGTAGGCCTTGGCCACTTCCTCGGCGCCGATGCCGGCGGTGGTGATGAAGCCGCCCACGTAGTCGGTCACGTCGCTGTCCTTCGGCGCGACGAAGTCGGCCAGGGAGAAGTTCGGCTTGCCGTCGGTCTTGATCGCCTGCTGGCGCAGGTGGTGCAGGCGGGCCAGCGGCTTGCCGTCGTCGCCGTACAGCTCGATGTCGTCGTCATGCACTTGGTTGGCCGGCCAGAAGCCGAACACCGCGCGGGCGCTGATCAGCTTCTCGTCGATCAGTTTGCTCAGCATTTCGCGGGCGTCCTTGTACAGCACGGTGGCGGCCTCGCCGACCACTTCGTCCTCAAGGATGCGCGGGAACTTGCCGGCCAGGTCCCAGGAGATGAAGAACGGCGTCCAGTCGATGTATTCGGCCAGCACGTTCAGGTCGATGTCGTCCAGCACCCGGGTACCGGTGAAGGTCGGCTTGACCGGCGCGTAGGCGGCCCAGTCGAACTGCGGTTTCTTGGCGATGGCGGCCGCGTAGCTCAGGCGCTCGGTGCGGGCGCTGCGGTTGGCGGTGCGCTCGCGCACGTCGACGTATTCGGCGCGGGTCTTCTCGACGAAGCCGGCCTTCAGCTCTTTGGACAGCAACTGGGTGGCGACGCCCACCGCGCGGGAGGCGTCGGTGACGTAGACCACGGCATCGTTGCTGTACTTGGGCTCGATCTTCACGGCGGTGTGCGCCTTGGAGGTGGTGGCGCCGCCGATCATCAGCGGCAGGTGGAAGTCCTGGCGCTGCATCTCGCGGGCCACGTGCACCATTTCGTCCAGCGACGGGGTGATCAGGCCGGAGAGACCGATGATGTCGCACTTCTCGTCGCGGGCCACCTGGAGGATCTTCTCCGCCGGCACCATCACGCCCAGGTCGACGATGTCGTAGCCGTTGCAGCCCAGCACCACGCCGACGATGTTCTTGCCGATGTCGTGCACGTCGCCCTTCACGGTGGCCATCAGGATCTTGCCCTTGGCCTCCGGCTTGTCGCCTTTTTCCAGCTCGATGAACGGGATCAGGTGAGCCACGGCCTGCTTCATCACGCGGGCGGACTTCACCACCTGCGGCAGGAACATCTTACCGGCGCCGAACAGGTCGCCGACGATGTTCATGCCCGCCATCAGCGGGCCTTCGATGACCTCGATCGGCCGGGCGAACGACAGGCGCGACTCTTCGGTGTCTTCGACAATGTGGGTGGTGATGCCCTTGACCAGCGCGTGTTCCAGACGCTTGTTGACGTCCCAGCTGCGCCACTCTTCGGTTTCGGCTTCCTTGACGCTGCCGTCGCCCTTGAACTTGTCGGCGATGGCGAGCAGGGCGTCGGTGGCGTCGCCGTTGCGGTTGAGGATCACGTCCTCGACGGCGTCGCGCAGCTCCTGCGGGATCTGGTCGTAGATCTCCAGCTGGCCGGCGTTGACGATGCCCATGGTCAGGCCCGCACGGATCGCGTACAGCAGGAACACCGAGTGGATGGCCTCGCGCACCGGGTTGTTGCCGCGGAACGAGAACGACACGTTGGACACGCCGCCGGAGCTCAGGGCGTACGGCAGCTCGTCGCGGATGTAGGCGCAGGCGTTGATGAAATCGACGGCGTAGTTGTTGTGCTCTTCGATGCCGGTGGCGACGGCGAAGATGTTCGGGTCGAAGATGATGTCTTCCGGCGGGAAGCCGACTTCGTTGACCAGGATGTCGTAGGAGCGCTTGCAGATTTCCTTCTTGCGCGCCTCGGTGTCGGCCTGGCCGACCTCGTCGAACGCCATCACCACCACGGCGGCGCCGTAGCGCTTGCACAGCTTGGCGTGGTGGATGAACTGCTCGACGCCTTCTTTCATGCTGATCGAGTTGACGATGCCCTTGCCCTGGATGCACTTGAGGCCTGCTTCGATCACGTCCCACTTGGAGGAGTCGATCATGATCGGGACGCGGGAGATGTCCGGCTCGCCGGCGATCAGATTGAGGAAGGTCACCATGGCCTTCTTCGAATCGAGCATGCCCTCGTCCATGTTGATGTCGATCACCTGGGCGCCGGCCTCGACCTGCTGCAGGGCGACTTCCAGGGCTTCGGTGTAGTTGTCCTCGCGGATCAGGCGGGCGAACTTGGCCGAGCCGGTGATGTTGGTGCGCTCGCCCACGTTGACGAACAGCGAGCTGCGGTCGATGGTGAACGGCTCCAGGCCCGACAGGCGGCAGGCCTTGGGGATGTCCGGGATCTGCCGCGGCGCGTAGCCGGCCACGGCCTTGGCGATGGCTTCGATGTGCCCCGGCGTGGTGCCGCAGCAGCCGCCGACGATGTTGAGGAAGCCGCTCTGGGCGAATTCTTCGATGACTTTGGCGGTGTCCGCCGGCAGTTCGTCGTATTCGCCGAACTCGTTCGGCAGGCCGGCGTTCGGGTGCGCCGAGACGTGGGTGCTGGCCTTGTCCGACAGCTCTTCCAGGTACGGGCGCAGCTCGCGGGCGCCGAGGGCGCAGTTCAGGCCGACGGAAATCGGCTTGGCGTGGGCCACGGAGTTCCAGAACGCTTCGGTGGTCTGGCCCGACAGGGTGCGGCCGGAGGCGTCGGTGATGGTGCCGGAGATCATGATCGGCAGTTCGAGGTTCAGTTCCTCGAACACCCCTTGCACGGCGAAGATCGCGGCCTTGGCGTTGAGGGTGTCGAAGATGGTCTCGATCAGGATCAGGTCGGCGCCGCCCTCGATCAGGCCTTTGGTGGCCTCGGTGTAGTTCTCCACCAGTTCATCGAAGGTGACGTTGCGGTAGCCGGGGTTGTTCACGTCGGGCGACAGCGAGCAGGTGCGGCTGGTCGGGCCGAGGACGCCGGCGACGAAGCGCGGCTTGGCCGGGTTCTCCAGGGTTTTCGCGTCGGCCACCTTGCGGGCCAGGCGGGCGCCTTCTACGTTGAGTTCGTAGACCAGCTCTTCCATGCCGTAGTCGGCCATGGAAATCCGGGTGGCGTTGAAGGTGTTGGTCTCCAGAATGTCGGCGCCGGCATCCAGGTAGGCCTTTTCGATGCCGCCGATCACGTCGGGGCGGGTCAGCACCAGCAGGTCGTTGTTGCCCTTGACGTCGCTCGGCCAGTCGGCGAAGCGCTTGCCGCGGTAATCCTGCTCTTCGAGCTTGTAGCTCTGGATCATCGTGCCCATGCCGCCGTCAAGTATCAGGATGCGCTCTTTGAGAGCTTGCTTGAGGGCCTGGAGGCGGACGCTGCGATCGGACATTGGGACTACTCGAAAAGACCATGACGAAGGGCCGGAATCATAACAAACCTGCGCGGATTTAGAGCAGGCGGCGCATTTTCATGAATATCGCTCATGTTGGAGCGGGCGTACCGGCGGTAGAATCGCGCGGTTTTCTTCAGGATCGGAATCAGGGATATGTTGAACCGCGTCATCGGCACCGTGTTGCTGCTTTTAAGCTTTGGCGCGGGGGCGCAGGGGACGGCCATTTCCTACACCCGCGACATCCAGCCGATCTTCACCGAGAAGTGCGTGGCCTGCCACGCCTGCTACGACTCCGCCTGCCAACTGAACCTGGGCAGCGGCGAGGGCGCGGCCCGCGGCGCCAGCAAGATGCCGGTCTACGACGGCGAACGCACCCAGGCCGCGCCGACCACCCGGCTGTTCTATGACGCCTTCGGCAAACGGCAATGGCAAGAGAAGGGCTTCTATTCGGTGCTCGACGCCCAGGGCAGCCAGGCCGCGCTGATGGCGCGCATGCTGGAGCTGGGCCACAAGACGCCCCTGCAACCCAACGCCAAGCTGCCCGAAGACATCGTGCTCGGCCTGCAGCGCGAGAACCTCTGCGCCATGCCCGCCGAGTTCGAGGGTTATGCCCAAAGCCATCCGACCGAAGGCATGCCGCTGGCCGTGACCGGCCTGACCCAGCAGCAGTACCAGACGCTGCAGCGCTGGCTGGCGTCCGGTGCGCCCATCGATGAGCAAGGGCTGACGCCCAGCGCCAAAGAGGCGATGCAGGTCGTGCAGTGGGAAAACCTGCTCAACACCCCCGGCGCCCGGCAGAGCCTGGTGGGGCGGTGGCTGTTCGAGCACTGGTTCCTGGCGCACATCTACTTCAAGGACGGCGAGCCGGGTCACTTCTTCCAGTGGGTGCGTTCGCGCACGCCGACCGGCCAGCCGATCGACCTGATCAACACCCGTCGCCCCAACGACGACCCGGGCACTCAGGTGTACTACCGCCTGTGGCCGGTGCAGGGGGTGATTGTGCATAAGACCCACATCACCTATCCGCTGAGCGCGGCCAAGCTGGCGCGGGTCAAGAGCCTGTTCTACAACGGCAAGTGGCAGGTGCATGCCTTGCCGGGCTACGGGCCCCAGAGCCGGGCCAACCCGTTCGCCACCTTCGAGGCGATCCCGGCCCAGGCGCGCTACCAGTTCATGCTCGACAACGCCGAGTACTTCGTGCGCACCTTCATCCGCGGGCCGGTGTGCCGCGGGCAGATCGCGACCGACGTGATCCGCGACAACTTCTGGGCGCTGTTCCAGGCCCCGGAACACGACCTGTACATCACCGACCCGAACTACCGCGGCCAGGCCACGCCGTTGCTGGCGATGCCGGGGCAGAACGACGACGTCGGCAGCGTGCTGAGCCTCTGGCACGACTACCGCAACAAGCGCAACCAGTACGAAGCCCTGCGCCGCGACAGCTACGCCGAAATGCCTGCGCCGAGCTGGTCCACGCTGTGGGCCGGCAACGACAACGCGCTGCTGAGCATTTTCCGTCACTTCGACAGCGCTTCGGTCACCAAGGGCCTGATCGGCGAAGTGCCGCAGACGATGTGGCTGTTCGACTTCCCGTTGCTCGAGCGCACCTATTACCAGTTGGCGGTCAACTTCGATGTGTTCGGCAACGTCTCCCATCAGGCGCAGACGCGCCTGTACTTCGACCTGATCCGCAACGGCGCCGAGCAGAACTTCCTGCGCCTGATGCCCGCCGACTCCCGCGAGGGCTACCTGGACGATTGGTATCAGAGCAGCGGCCAGTTCAAGATGTGGCTCGACTACGAGGCCATCGACGACGACAAGCCGACCGCGCTGAAGCTCGACGCCAAGGACCCGAAACGCGATTTCGCCCGCCAGTTGCTGGCCCGCTACGGTGACCTGAACGCCCGTCCCGACCCGATCAACCGCTGCGAGGACGCCTATTGCTCGCGGCCGAACATCGACCCGGCCCTGCAGAACGCCGAGCAGGCCCTGAGCCGCCTGGCATCGCGCCCGGCCGCCGGGCTCAAGGTGATCGATCAGTTGCCGGAAGCGACCCTGCTGCGCGTCGAGACCGCCAGCGGCAAGCGCGAGGTCTACAGCCTGCTGCGCAACCGGGCCCACAGCAACGTGGCGTTCCTGCTCGGCGAATCGCTGCGCTACCAGCCGGGGCTCGACACCCTGACGATCTACCCGGGCGTGCTCACCAGCTATCCGAACTTCATGTTCAACCTGCCGGCGGACCAGGTGCCGGCATTCGTCGATGCGATGGAGGGCGCGAAGGATCAGGAGCAGTTCGAGAAAATCGTCGAACGCTGGGGCATCCGCCGCAGCCATCCGCAATTCTGGTTCTATTTCCATGACCTGAGCCGCTACATCCACGATACGGATCCGGTGGAAGAGGGCGTGCTGGACATGAACCGCTACGAGAACCTCTGAAGCGGCGATGTCGCCACCCATCCTGCGGGAGCCACTGGAGGCTCCCGCAGGGTAGGGGCTGCCACCCGGCGATTTGCGAACTATTCCTACGTAAATACTAGGACTTTGTCCCGGGCGCCGATTGGCGTAAACTCCGCCCAAGCCTGCGAGGAGTTTCCATGACCGCTATCACCATCACCGACGCCGCCCACGATTATCTGGCTGATCTGCTTTCCAAGCAGAACACCCCGGGCATCGGCATCCGCATCTTCATCACCCAGCCTGGCACCCAGTACGCCGAAACCTGCATTGCCTACTGCAAGCCGGGCGAAGAAAAACCCGAAGACAAGGCGCTGGGGCTCAAGAGCTTCACCGCGTACATCGATTCGTTCAGCGAAGCGTTCCTCGACGATGCCGTCGTCGACTACGCCACCGACCGCATGGGCGGCCAGCTGACCATCAAGGCACCGAACGCCAAGGTGCCGATGGTCAACGAAGACAGCCCGATCAACGAGCGCATCAACTACTACCTGCAAACCGAGATCAACCCGGGGCTGGCCAGCCACGGCGGCCAGGTCAGCCTGATCGACGTGGTCGACGACGGCATCGCCGTGCTGCAGTTCGGCGGCGGCTGCCAGGGCTGCGGCCAGGCGGACGTGACCTTGAAGGAAGGCATCGAGCGCACCCTGCTCGAACGCATTCCGGAGCTCAAGGGCGTTCGCGACGTGACCGACCACACGCAGAAAGAAAACGCCTACTACTAAGGCGTTCCCTGCGGACACAAAAAAACGGCGCCCCGTGAGCGCCGTTTTTTTATGGGTGAACATCACGGATGCCATCACCGGCAGGCTGGCCGCTAAGGCCGATACAAATGCGCATGCCCCGCACGGTACAGCGACGATTCGCTGAAATGGTCGCTGCCCAGCACCCGCCCCACGATGATCAACGCCGTACGCCTGAAGCCCTTGGCGGTCACCTTCGCGGAGATGTCCTCCAGCGTCCCCATCACCCAGTCCTGATCCGGCCAGCTCGCCCGGTGAACCACCGCGATCGGGCAGTCCGCGCCGTAGTGCGGCAGCAGTTCGCCGACGATCTTCTCCAGATGATTGACCCCCAGATGAATGGCCATGGTCGCGCCGTGCTGCGCCAGGCTGCCGAACTCCTCGCCGGCGGGCATCGCGGTCTTGTCCGCGTAACGGGTCAGGATCACGGTCTGCGACACGTCCGGCAGGGTCAGCTCGGCCTCCAGCAGCGCAGCGCATGCCGCCGTGGCGGTCACGCCGGGGATGATCTCGAATGCAATGCCCAGCTCGCGCAGGCAGCGGATCTGCTCACCGATGGCGCCGTACAGGCTCGGGTCGCCGGAATGCACCCGGGCGACGTCCTGGCCATTGGCGTGGGCGGTCTTGATCAGGTCGATGATCTGTTCCAGGTGCAGTTCGGCGCTGTTCACCACGCTGACCGCCTGATGCCCCTCCAGCACCGCCGCCGGCACCAGCGAGCCTGCATAGATGATCACCGGGCAACTGCGGATCAGCCGTTGGCCTTTGACGGTGATCAATTCGGGATCGCCGGGGCCGGCGCCGATGAAGTAGACGGTCATTGTTCCATCCTGAAAAAGGGAGCGGTGCAGGGCGTCATGAGGGTCCCGCATGAGCGTTGCTCATGATCGAAAGCGGGGATTATCGGGAATTCAGGCCGCGCCGGCCAATGCCAATGTGGCCTGGGCGTACTTTTGCCGCGGAATCAGCAGCTTTGCCGGCGCCTGGATCAGTTGCTCGGCCAGCGCCAAGGCGGCGCTTTCCGCCACGCCGTAGCAGCCGGTGCGCTCGAAGGCGATCTGCGACTGGTGGCTCAGGCGCGGCCGGTAACCGGCCAGTTCCGCGCTGCTGAAGTACAGCAAGGGCAGCGCCAGTTGCGCGGCCAGTTCCCGCAAGCCGGGCTCATCGCGCTTGAGGTCGATGCTGGCGAGCGCCTTGACCGCCGCCAGTTCGATGCGATGTGCCTGCAGGGCCTGGTCGAGCAAGGCCCGCAGGGTGGCGGCCGGGCAGCCGCGCTGGCAGCCCAGGCCGACCACCAGGGCCGGCGCTGCGCCGTCCGCAGTCATGCGTGGTGTTGGCCTTCGCCGTTGCGGCGGAACAGCCACGCGCTGATCAGCCCCAGGGCCAGCCAGAACGCAACGTTGGTCAGCTGCGAGGCGATCTTGAACTGCGCTTCCAGCGCCTCCGGCGCCAGCATCGAGTGCACTTCCGGTTGCGGTGCGCCGATCACGTGGGGCACGGCGAGGATGGCCGCGCCGAGGATCTTCATCAGCCAGTTCCGGCTGAAGGCGATCAGGGCCAGGCCCACGGCGGTGGACGCCGCGGTGCCGATCCACCACGTCTGCCGCGAGGCCAGGTCGGCGGCGGCGGTGCCGGGCAGTTCGGGCGGCAGGCCAAGGGTCGGCGCCAGCACGAAGGTGGCGTAGCCGGCCAGGCCCCAGAGCAGGCCCTGTGCGGTCTTGGTCGGTGCGCGCAGGGTATAGAGGCCGGCGAGCATCAGGGCGAAGCCCACTGCCACCACCAGGTTGCCGCCGGTGGTCGACAGCACGCGCTGCCAGCCGTCTTCCGGCTCCCAGGCTTCGGCGTCATGGGTGTGGGCCGGGGTGCCGGCGGCGTGTTCGTGGACTTCGGCCGCAGGTTCAGCCTTCTCGTAGGTCTCGGCCTGCAGAATCAGCGGGGAGACCCAGAAGCTTTGCAGCAGGGTGAGCAGCAGGGCGGCCAGCAGGCCGGTGAACCCGGCGGTCCGGGCAATGCGCTTGATCATGTCGGCAGGTCTCAGTGGCACGGGAACGCGGCGCTGTGGCGGGTATCGTGGGCGGCGTTGTGCACCGCTTCGATGTGCGAGAACCCGGCGAAGTAGACGAGGCAGGCCCCCAGGATCGACGCGCAGACGGCGGCGGTCAGGCGTTGGCTCAGGGTAGTGGTGCCGGCGGAGCTCTTGTCAGTGCTGCCGGTGCTGGTGATGATCGACATGGCGCTTCCCTCTGTGGTGTCAGCGGGTGAATAGAGCGCATGGAAACCCTGCGGGACAGGCACGCAGGGTTCGAACAGCGCCCGCCCACCGCGGGTTTGTTATGTTCAGCGGCGCAGGTGCGCGCTGTGCGTTGCGGGCCGGTCTCCGGGCTCGCGAGGGGTCGGCGTCGGCCGACCTGCAAGCGTCACCTTCCCATGCCGCAGGCACAGTGGATCTGACGCTTCGCTCGCTTACCGTTGCGGGGGCAGCACCGGACTGACATGGCCTTGAAGTAAAGCACATGATTCACCGGTTTCCCGTTTCACCCTGTGAAGGGCACCCGTAACAAGTTGTGTAGGAGAGCATGGGCGCACGATCCGAGTCAATCGACGGCTAACGCATGGCCAGCAGAACGTAGGCGCCCAGCGCGATCAGAAAGGCGTAGTAGGACTTCATGCGCGTCAGGCCCAGCAGCCAGGCCAGCGCCACAGGCCCGATCCACAGGTGCGCCGACGGCTGCTGGCCGGCCAACGGTTGCAGCGAACCGGCCAGCAGGCTGATCAGCATCGCCACGGAAGTGTATTTGCCCAGCCGGTCGATGAACGCCCGGGCCCCGCCGGACAAGCGTTCGACATCCACCGCCAGCGGCAGCAGCCGGCAGGTGGCGGACACCAGCGCGCAAATCAGCACATACAGCCAGAACACACTAGGCTCGGTCATAGGCGTAACTCGTGAGGACGGTCACCGCGAGCACCGCCATCAGGCTGATGTCCCCCAGCCACAGCAGGCTGGCCGCCGCGGCGAGCCCGGCGATCCATTGCGCGTGCAGGCTATGCCGGTCGCGAGCCATCTTGCCCAGCGAAGCGCTGATGAAAATGGCGATCACCACGCTGACATGCTCCATCAGCCCGTTGGCGGCCAGGCTGGCGAAGCCGTAGCCGGCGGCGGTGCCGAGCAGGGCGGCGGCGTACAGCGCAAAGCACACGGTGTTGGCGTAGGGGCGGCTGACCGGCCCTTGTTCCTTGCGGATCGACATCAGGGTGAAGGCCGCGTTGGCCATCACCGCCAAGGCCGGGACAAAGGACCTGACGGAGCCTTTGAGGCTGGATTTGAGGCTCAGGGTGAAGACCAGAAAGCGCAAGTTGATGCTCAGCGCCGAGACCAGCACCCCGAAGGCGTTCAGCAGGTGCGCCGGCGTCTCCAGCAATGTCAGCTGCAGCGGCGAGGCCATCACCGTGCCGCTGAACACCACCATCGACGGCAGGTCCAGGCCGTGACGCCGGCCGAGCATGCCGATCAGGGTGAAGGTCAGCAGCAGCGAGAACACGAACGGCAACGCATCGCGCAGGCCGGTCGTGATCTCGCTGTGGGTGGCCGGTTCGGCCAGCGCGGACTCAGCCGGCATGGGCGCTCTGCCGTGCGCCCGCCAGCAGGCCCTCGACACCGTCCTTGTAGACCAGCGCCTTCTCCAGGTAGTACTCGGTGGAGAAGCGCGGGATGAACTCCTCGACCACCGCCACGCCGCGGTAGCCGTTGACGGCGAAGCGGTTGAGCACATCGCTCAGGCGCAGGTTGCCTTCACCGATGGGCAGGTGCTGGTGGTGGGTGTCGTTGAGGTCGGCGATGTGCAGGTGACGGGTCACCGGGGCCAGCTCGGCGATGGCCTGGAACAGGCTGTCGCCGTAGGGCATCAGCGAGCACAGGTGCGTCACGTCGATGGTCACGAAGCAGCCGGTCTCGCGGTGGAAGCGCAAGTGCTCGCCGACGCTGAACACCGGGAACTTCGGTCGCTGGCCGCCCATGTTCTCCAGGCACAGGTCGATGCCACGGGTGTCGACGCGCTGTTTGACCTCGTTGATCGCCACGATCAGGTTGTCCAGCAGTTCGGTGTTCTCCAACTGGTCCTTGTAGCCCGGATGGAACGTCACGCTGGTGGCGCCGGCCTGACGCGAGAAGTCCACGGCGGCGCTCAGGCAGTCCACCGCCTGGCCCCGTTCGACCGGATCGGGCGAGCACAGGTTGTACTGGCGGCCCCACCAGCCGGCGTGCACCGTCAGGGTGATGCCGTTCTGCTCGGTGAAGGCGCGGACTTGCCGCGCCAGTTCGCTGCGCTCCTCGGCGCTGAGCGACCAGAACACGGTCTCGGCGTCTTCGCCGATCTCGAACTCCACGGCCTTGAAATGCCTGGAGAGGTCGGTGATCGACCCGAGAATGTCCGCCGGGTTGTCGTACACGTTGGTGGAAAAGGAGATCAGCGGGAAGTTCGGGCTGATCGGGCCGTCGATGTGGAACAGGGTCTCTTGGGTGCTCATTGCGCCAGTCCTTGGGTGGTGAAACGAGGGTGGGAGATCGCGGCGCTGAAGACGTTCGGGTCGTCTTCGGCGGCGCAGGCCAGCAGCACGTAGCCGTGCCGGTCGGCGGAACGGCGGATGGGCCGGCCGAACTTGCCCTGGTCGAGCGTCGCGCGCAGGGCGAAGGGGTGCCGCAGCAGTTGGTCGCGCAGGTGTTCGGGGTCGGTCGTGCCGTCGGTCTCGATGTAGCGGATCGCCATTTGCACGAAGGCCTGCTCGGGGGCCGGCAGGTCGGTGCCGGTCATCGCCGCGAGGGTGCTGGCCGCCAGGTGCACGCCGGTGGTTTTCCAGACCATCTCCCAGATCTGGTCGCCGCCGAAGCGGGTCTGGGTCTCGATGAAATGCAGGCGCGATCCGTCGAGCTTGACCTCGGTGTGCGCCGGCCCCCAGCGGTTGCCCATGCGTTCGAGCAGCCACAGCACCGCGTCTTCGATCAGGGTGCGGCTGGCATCGTCCAGCGCGGCCGGAAAGTCATGGCCGGTCTCGACATAGCCCGGCGCGCCGCTGGTGTGCTTGCGGGTGATGCCGAGGATCCGGTGGCGGCCGTCGAGGCTCAGGGATTCCACGCTGTATTCGTCGCCGCCGGCGAAGGCTTCGATCAGGTTGCGGCCCTGCAGGGGCAGGGCGTCGACGTCTTCCGGGCGATTGACCGCGTAGACCCCTTGGCTGCCCGAGCCGCTGACGGGCTTGACGATCGAGGCGCCGTGGCGCTCGACGAAGGCGCGCACGGCCTCGGCGCTGTCCGCCGCCGCGCTGTGCAGTTCGTAGGGGCTGCCTTGCAGGAGCCTTCGGAACAGCAGCTTGTCGCGGCTGACCTCGACGCTGCGCACGCTGTTGTGGGGGATGCCCAGCCGTTCGCCCAGTTGCGAGGCTGGCAAAAGGCCCAGTTCCGAGAACGACACCACGGCGTCGAACGGCCGCTGACGGTGCAGGCGTTCGACCGTGTCGCCGCAGCCGGCCAGGTCCGCGATGTCGGGCGTCAGCACCAGCGCCGCGTGTTCACGCTGATAGTCGGACAACTGGTCGGGTTGCTGCACCAGGGTGAAGTGGAAGCGGTGTGCGGTGTCCCAGTCCAACCCTGAATCCCGCCCGCCGATCAGCAGGATGCGTTTGGCAGGCTCGGGGTCGGTGCGCTCGCCATACACGTCGATGTCGGTGACCGCCAGCAGCGATTCACGCAGCCGGGCGGTGTCGGGCTGGCGGAACTCGACGTACAGGTAGTTCTGGAACCCGTTGCTGGCCGGGCCGATGGCGTCGCCCGGCGCGGCGTAGGCGTACCAGCGCTGGAAGCCCGGCAGGCTGCGCAGGCGTTGGGCGTGATGCAGACCGTCGTAGATCCGGTGGGTGCGCGCGAAAGGCGTGGCGATCCCGAACGGCTGGGGGACGTCGCAGGCAGGCGGCAGCGCTTCGCCGGACAGGGCGCGGTGATAGCAGACATCCAGCGGCAGTCGCCACGCCTGGCGGATCACGTGGATCCGGCTGCCGCCGGGCCGTGCACCGACCTCCAGAACCCTCGGCCCGCGTGCGGTGAGGATGAACTCGACATGGGCGAACGTGCCCTTGAGGCCGAGGGCCTGCACGGCGTCGTGGGCCAAACGGTGGCAGCGCGCTTTGAGCGACGCGTCCGGTTCGATGGTCGAGGGCGTGTAGCGGGCGAAATGGTGGAAGTCGTCGCGGCCGATGTCGACCCCGGCGATCACATCGACGATGGGAAAGCTGCTGATGTTGCCGTCGGGGCCGATGGCGCAATCGATGGAATGGTTGGAGCCGTGCAGGTATTCCTCCAGCAGCAGTTGGTCGGTTTCCCGCTGCTTGCCGGCGACGTAGCGTTGCAGCGCCGGCCATTCGCGGCGGCTGTAGTCCAGCAGTTCGTGGCGGTCGCGGATGCAGCGCACGAACAGGCTGCTGTACAGGTTCGCAGGCTTCAGGACGAACGGGTAAGGCAGCGCATCCGGTGCGGCGAGCAGTTCGTCGATGCCCGTTTCGCGGGAGATCACGTGCAGGTCGGGATTGGCCGACGCCTGGAAGCGCTGGCGCTGCAGCACCTTGTCCAGCGTGTGCTCGACGTTGCGGTGCAGATGGGCCAAGGCCGGCACTGCCGCGCACAGGCGGCCGGTGACGGCGACATAACCTTCACGGAAGTTCAGCACGCTGGTGAACCTGTGCTCATCCAGCAGGCGTTGGGTCAGGTCGATCAGTTCCGGTGTCAGGCCTTTGGAAAAGTCGTAACGGGCCACCGGCGGCACCTTGGCCGCGTCGGCGATCTTGCTGGTGGCGCGGCTGTCGGCGATCAGCAGCGGTGTGATGCCCTCGGCGACCAGGCCTTCGTATTCGCCGTCGCGGATGTTGCCGACAATCAGGCAAGCGGCTGCGCTCATCGGCAGGACTCCTCGTCGAAACTGTAGTGAACCCGGTTCAACCGGTGACAGATGTGGGCCAGGCGGATCCGGTCGGCGGCGTTGACGCTGTCGGTCAGCACGTTGCGGATGATGTGGGCGAGGGCGTCCAGGTCTTCGCCGGCGATCCCCAGGCGGGTGATTTCCTGCACGCCGAACCGCAGGCAGTCGCGCCCGCCGATGCGTTTGTTGTTGACCCGTATCCCCAGCTCGTTGAGCTGCTGCGCCGCGTGCTGGCTGAAGGCGCCTTCGAGCAGCAGCATATGGGTGTCGGTGGCGTGCGCCGTCCAGCCCGGCAGCCCGGCCAGCGCATCGCGCAGTTGGCGGGCGTTGGCGCACATGCGTTCGGCGTAGGCCTGGCCGTGGCGTTCCATCTCCATCAGGGTGACGAACAGTTGCAGCAGGCCGGGCAGGTTGGGGGAGGACACCAGCGCGCCGCCGACGTTGTGTTCGATCTGCCGGGCCAGGTCGGCGCGTCGGCAGACGATCAGCGCACGGTGCGGGCCCGGCAGGGATTTGTGGGTGTTGCCCTGGAGGATGTCCGCGCCTTCGTCGAGCGGGTTGGGATAGGCCTGGCCGGCGATCAGCCCCAGCGTGTGCGAGGCGTCGCAGATGATCAGCGTGCGGTCGAGGCCGCGCCGGTTGAGCAGCTTGCGCAGCGGCTTGACGGCGATCGCCCGGGTGGTCAGGCCGTGGTCGAGCAGCACGGCGGCCGGCGGTTGCCCGAGGGACTGAAGTTGCGCATCGAAGGCGTCGAGATCGATCTGGCCGTCCGTGCCGAGCCCGAAAAACACACTCTGGCGACCGATCTTCTGCACCAGCGGCCCGGTGGCGAAATGACCGCCGCTCTCGGGCGCCAGGGACATGACGATGTCCCCCGGCACGCTCAGCGCCGCCAGCACGCTCAAGGTGCAGTGGACGCCGGACAGCACGCGGTACTCGACGAACTCGGCGTTGAACATCGTCTGCGCGGCCCGGGTCGCGAGCGCCTTCAGCGTTTCGACCTCCGGAAAGTGCTCGACCTGCATCCCGCCGAACTCGGCGGCGTAGCGCTGGCCCGCAATCGGCCGGACGTTGAACAGGTAACGGTCGTAATGGCGGTTTTGCCCCAAGGCCCGGGCCGTGTCCGACAATACATTTTCATTGGCGGTCAGAGACACTGTCGAGGTTCGGCGCGCCAAGGCCTCTTCGAACTGTTCGATAATGAAACTGTGCGCGCTGGGCGCGACGGAGGGCACTGCATAAGTTGAATGGTTCATTAGTAATCCGCCAGGTCGAAGTCGATGATCAACATGTCGCGAGTGCTGTGATTTGAACTAATGCCTAACTTCTGCAAGGGTGAAACTTCATGCAGAAGTATTCGGTCATTCAATACGACGGTTTCCAGGTAGTTCGTCAAAGTTGCGCTGAAAACATTGTCGCCGTTCTCGGTGAATATCCGGCTTTCGCCGCCGATGACGTGCTGGCGCTGGATCAGGTGCTGAAAGACGAAGTCGTGGCCGTCGCGGTGGCGGCCTTCGGGGGTGGCCTGGCCTTCGCGGGTTTCGTCGCACAGGATGCGAAACTGATGGCAGGTCACCAGCCAGTCGCGGTGGCCGACGGCCAGGTCCATCAGCGCCAGGTCCGCCGCCAGCAGGCTGCGCAGCACCGGCGATCCGGTGAAGGCCGGCTCGCTGTGCGCATAGGTGCGCTGGACGCCGCCCAGCAGCGGGTTGTGGGCCTGGGCCTGGAAGAAGTGGCAGTCGTCGAGGGGCGTCCAGTGGCGCTCCCGCTGGCGGTACTCGAACTTGCAGATGCGCCGCTCGCGGCGGCCGTTCTCTGCGTTCAGGTAGGTGTCCGGCGGCAGGTTGTCCCAGGTGCGGTCGAAGGCGCGGCACGCTTCGCGGCCCAAGGACGCCACCTGCGCCGCCGGAAAGACGTCGCTGTCGGCGTAGTGGTCGTTGCGCAGCCGTTCGGACAGTTCGAACAGCACGGCACTGCCCGGATGCCCGATGGCGCTACCGGCACTCATGGCGCAGGCACACAGGCAGGTTTCAGAGGAATAGACAGGCGCGGACACTGACGATAATCAGGCATGCAAGAAGTCCTTTCTAATGAAATACATATTCCTTATGTGGGGTCATGGTTCATTTCCTGTTTTGAATTATCAATTCTGTTTTTGTAAAGATATGTAATTTTGCTGTTCGGACGCTCTAGTCCGAGGGGAAGCGGGGTGTAGGAAAAGTTTCTGTTTTGTGAACTTGTAGGAAATAACTTACGTTGAACTTTTTAGTTGAGAAAAGGTCGCGGCCTATATATGAAAAAATAAAGTCTATATAGCGATAACGCACTAGACATTGACCCGCCTGCCGACCATGCGTAGCCTTGCGCTTTCGAGGTTCTTCGGCGGCTGCCGAAGCTAAGAAGGGAACGCGGTCCAAGCCGCGGCTGCCCCCGCAACTGTGAACGGTGATGTTCGCTGCCATGCCACTGCAAGCCTGCTTCAACAGGGCCGCGGGAAGGCGCAGCGGATGCCGGGCCCCAAGGCCGGCGCGCCGTCAGCCAGGAGACCTGCCTCGACACAGATTCTCACTACAACCGGGCGGGGTGATCCGGTGGCGAACGCTCCCGGCGCGCAAGCGCGTCGCCGGCTCTCGTCCCGCATGCCCGCCACCTTGCCAAAGGGCATCCGATGAAAACACTGGCCAAACTCCCCGTCACCATCGTCACCGGCTTCCTCGGCTCGGGCAAGACCACCCTGCTGCGGCACATGCTCGACAATGCCCAGGGCCGCCGCATCGCGGTGATCGTCAACGAGTTCGGCGAACTGGGCATCGACGGCGAAATCCTCAAGCAATGCACCATCGGCTGCACCGAAGAAGAGGCCACCGGCCGCGTCTACGAACTGGCCAACGGCTGCCTGTGCTGCACGGTGCAGGAAGAGTTCTTCCCGGTGATGCGCGAGCTGGTGGCCCGTCGCGGCGACCTCGACCACATCCTGATCGAAACCTCCGGCCTGGCGCTGCCCAAGCCGCTGGTGCAGGCCTTCCAGTGGCCGGAAATCCGCAACGCCTGCACCGTCGACGCGGTGATCACCGTGGTCGACAGCCCGGCCGTGGCCGCCGGCACCTTCGCCGCGTTCCCGGATCAGGTCGACGCCCAACGCAAGCTCGACCCGAACCTGGACCACGAATCGCCGCTGCACGAACTGTTCGCCGACCAACTGGCCAGCGCCGACCTCGTCATCCTCAACAAGGCCGACCAGGCCAGCGCCGAAGACCTGGCCCGCGTGCGCCTGGAAGTCGCCGAAGAGCTGCCGCCGGCGGTCAAGATCGTCGAAGCCAGCAACGGCCGCCTGCCGCTGGACGTGCTGATCGGCCTGGGCGCCGGTTCCGAGGAACACATCGACGGTCGCCACAGCCATCACGACCATCACCATGACGGCGATGACCACGACGACCATGACCATGACGCCTTCGATTCGATTTCCATCGAACTGCCGCAGGCCGACGAAAGCCTGCTGCTCGACGCGTTGACCCAACTGGTGGTTCAGCACGGCATCCTGCGGGTCAAGGGCTTCGCGGCGATCCCGAACAAGCCGATGCGCCTGCTGATCCAGGGCGTGGGCACCCGTTTCGACAAGCACTTCGACCGCCAGTGGGGCGCAGACGAGGCGCGCATCACCCGTCTGGTGCTGATCGGCCAGAAACTGGACGCCGCCCAGCTCGAAGCGCAACTGCGCGTCGCGCTCAGCGTGTAAGCCATGCACCTGCTCAGGACCCAGCCCGGCGGTTTCGTGTCGGATGACAATATTGCCGACCTTGGACAGACCCCCGCCGAACTGGTGATCCTGTGCAGCGGCGATTCCAGCCTGGCGCTGCTCGCCGAAGCCGCGCAGCAGTTGCCCGACGACTATCCGAGCCTGCGTCTGGCCAACCCGATGCAGGTGCAGAACCATGCCTCGGTCGACCTGTACGTCGACGAAGTGCTGCGCCACGCCAAAGTGATCCTGATCTCCCTGCACGGCGGCATCGCCTATTGGCGCTACGGCGTCGAGCGCCTGGTGGAGCTGGCCGGGCGCGGGGTGCAGGTGATCCTGGTGCCGGGCGACGACCGGCCCGACCCGGAACTCAGCGGCCTGAGCACCGTCGGCGCCGAGGACCGCGACCGGCTCTGGCAGTTCCTGCGCCAGGGCGGCCTGGGCAATGCGCTGGACTTCTTCCGTTGCCTGGCCAACCGCTGGCTGGATCGCCCCTACGCCTGGGGCGAACCGCAGGCGCTGCCGCGCACGGCGATCTATCACCCGAATAAAAGCACCGCCGCCCTGGGCGACTGGCAGGCCGATTGGCAAGCCGGCCGGCCGGTGGCGGCGGTGTTGTTCTACCGCTCGCATTTGCAGGCGGCCAACACGGCGTTCATCGATGTGTTCTGCCAGCGCTTGCAGGCGGCGGGGCTCAACCCGTTGCCCATCGCGGTGGCGAGCCTGAAGGAGCCCGGCTGCCTGACGGTGGTCGAGGACTGGCTGGACGAAACCGAAACCGGCGTGATCCTCAACACCACCGGGTTCGCACAGTCCAGCCCGGAGGCGCCGCACCTGCGGCCGTTCCGCCGCGACATCCCGGTGATCCAGGCCATCTGCGCCCAGGACAACGAACCCGGCTGGCGCGCCAGTGAACAAGGCCTGGGCCCGCGCGACCTGGCGATGCACATCGCCTTGCCGGAACTGGACGGGCGGATCATCAGCCGGCCGATCAGCTTCAAGGACCTGGCCTGGCGCAGCGAACGCAGCCAATCGGACGTCGTCTGCTACCGGGCGCAACCGGAACGCATGGATTTCGTCGCCGAACTGGCGCGGCGCTGGGCTGACCTGGCCCGTGTGCCGAACCACGAAAAGCGCGTGGCGCTGATCCTGGCCAACTACCCGACCCGTGACGGACGCATCGGCAACGGCGTCGGCCTGGATACGCCGGCGGCGGCCCTGAACATCCTCAGGGCGCTTCATCAGCACGGCTATCCGCTGCCCGCCGAACTCCCGGCCAGCGGCACCGACCTGATCCGCCAGTTGCTCGGCGGCGTCAGCAACGATCTGGACACTCTCGACCAGCGCCCCTGCCAGCAAAGCCTGGGCATGGACGAGTACCTGGCGATGTTCGACGCCTTGCCCGACGCCAACCGCGCGGCGGTGCTGGAGCGCTGGGGCACGCCGCAGCAAGACCCGATGTGCCGCGACAACCGCATGATGGTCGCCGGCCTGCGCTTTGGCCTGACCTTCGTCGGCATCCAGCCGGCGCGGGGTTATCAGGTCGATCCGAGCGCGGTCTACCACGACCCGGACCTGGTGCCGCCCCACGGCTATCTGGCGTTCTACTTCTGGCTGCGCCGCACCTACGGCGCCCACGCGCTGATCCACGTCGGCAAGCACGGCAACCTCGAATGGCTGCCGGGCAAGGGGGTGGGGCTGTCCGATCAGTGCTGGCCGGACGCGTTGCTCGGGCCTTTGCCGAACATCTATCCGTTCATCGTCAACGACCCCGGCGAGGGCGCCCAGGCCAAGCGCCGCACGCAGGCGGTGATCATCGACCACCTGATGCCGCCGCTGACCCGCGCCGAAACCTACGGCCCGCTGCGCAACCTGGAGTTGCTGGCGGACGAGTACTACGAAGCGCAACTGCTCGACCCGCGCCGTGCCCGCGAACTGCAGCGCGACATCCTGCAACTGGTGCGTGACACGCAGATCGACCGCGAACTGCAACTGGATGCCGCGCTCGACAGCGATGCGGATGCGGCGGTGTGGCTGCCGCGCTTGGACACCTACCTGTGCGACCTGAAGGAATCGCAGATCCGCGACGGCCTGCACGTGTTCGGCGAGTCGCCCACCGGGCCGCTGCGCACCGACACGTTGCTGGCTTTGCTGCGCATCCCCCGGGGCGACGGCAAGGGCGCGCAGTCGAGCCTGCTGCGGGCGCTGGCCAAGGCGTTCGGGCTGGGTTTCGACCCGTTGGATTGCGCATTGGCCGAACCGTGGGCCGGCCCGCGCCCGGATGAACTGCAAGCGGTCAGCGACGAGGCCTGGCGCACCTGCGGCGATACCCGCGAACGGCTGGAGTTGTTCGCCGCCCAATTGATCGCCTCGACGACGCCGTCCCCCTGTGGGAGCGGTGTGTCCGTTGAACGCAATGCTGAAGGCACGACCGATTCGCATCCAAAGGAACCTCGCTGGGCCCCGGTCAATGAGATCCTGGCGAACCTGCGCGAGGTCATCGCCCCGCGCCTGGACGCCTGTGGGCCGGCGGAGATGCGTGGCCTGCTCGATGCCCTGGACGGTCGTTTCGTGCCCGCCGGCCCCAGCGGTGCGCCGAGCCGCGGCCGCCTCGATGTGTTGCCCACCGGGCGCAACTTCTATTCGGTGGACGTGCGCAACCTGCCGACCACCACTGCGTGGCGCATCGGCTTCCAGTCCGCCAGCCTGATCCTTGAGCGGCATTTGCAGGACCATGGCGACCACCTGCGCCAGATCGGCCTGTCGGTGTGGGGCACGGCAACCATGCGCACCGGCGGCGACGACATCGCCCAGGCCATGGCGCTGATGGGCGTGCGCCCGGTGTGGGCCACCGGCAGCCAGCGGGTGGACGATTTCGAGATCCTGCCGCTGAGCCTGCTCGACCGGCCCCGGGTCGACGTGACGCTGCGGGTGTCCGGGTTCTTCCGCGATGCCTTCGCCAACCTGATCCGCCTGTTCGACGCCGCCGTGCAGGCGGTGGCCGAACTCGACGAGCCGGACGACCTCAACCCGCTGGCCGCCAAGGTGCGCGCCGAACGTGCAGCGCTGGTGCAGTCGGGTCTGGACGAAGAGGCCGCACGGCGCCAGGCCGGCTGGCGGATCTTCGGTGCCAAGCCGGGCGCCTATGGCGCGGGCGTGCAGGGCGCCATCGACGCACGCCTGTGGCAGACCCGCGAGGACCTGGCCGAGGTCTACCTGAACTGGGGCGCCTACGCCTACGGCGGATCCGATGAAGGCACCGCCGCCGGCGACCGGTTCGCCCGGCGCCTGAGCCAGGTGCAGGCGGTGCTGCACAACCAGGACAACCGCGAACACGACCTGCTCGATTCCAACGACTACTACCAGTTCCAGGGCGGCATGCTCGCGGCGGTGGAGAGCCTGCGCGGCGAGGCCGCCGCCAGCTATCACGGCGACCACAGCCAACCGGACCTGCCCAAGATCCGCACCCTCAAGGAAGAGCTCAACCGGGTGATCCGTTCCCGGGCGGCCAATCCGAAATGGATCGACGGGGTCAAGCGCCACGGCTATAAAGGCGCGTTCGAACTGGCGGCGACCGTGGACAACCTGTTCGCCTTCGATGCCACCACGCAGCTGATCGACGACCACCAGTACGCCTTGCTTGCCGACGCCTATCTGCTGGATCCTTCGACCCGCGAGTTCGTGCGCGAGCACAACCCCCATGCCCTGCGGGACATGACCGAGCGGATGCTGGAGGCGCAGCAGCGGGGGATGTGGCAGGATCCGGGCGCGTACCGCGAGGCGCTGGAGAACCTGTTGCTGGATATAGAAGAAGAGACCTGACCCATACCCCTGTAGGAGCGAGCCTGCTCGCGATAGCCTTGCCCAAGTATCCCTTGGGTTGCCTGCTCCACCGCGATCGCGAGCCTGCTCGCTCCCGCAGTTGCCCCAGGCCCGACCTTGATTGAGTACCGATAGATGACCGACACCTACCATTTCCCTCTGTCCGCCGTGGTCGGCGCCGATGACCTGAAACTGGCCCTGTGCCTGACCGCCATCGACCCGAAGATCGGCGGCGTGCTGATCGAGGGCCCGCGGGGCATGGCCAAGTCGACCCTGGCCCGGGGGCTGGCGGACCTGCTCAACGGCGGTCAGTTCGTCACCTTGCCGTTGGGCGCCACCGAAGAGCGGCTGGTGGGCACGCTGGACCTGGATGCCGCGCTGGGCGAAGGCCGCGCGCAGTTTTCGCCGGGCGTGTTGGCCAAGGCCGACGGCGGCGTGCTGTACGTCGATGAGGTGAACTTGCTGCCCGACCATCTGGTGGATCTGCTGCTCGACGTGGCCGCCAGCGGCACCAACCTGATCGAGCGCGACGGCATTTCCCACCGGCACTCGGCGAAGTTCGTCCTGATCGGCACCATGAACCCGGAGGAGGGCGAACTGCGGCCGCAGTTGCTGGACCGCTTCGGCCTCAACGTCGCCTTGGGCGGGCACACGGCACCGGCCGAGCGCGGGCAGATCATCCGTCGCCGGCTCGACTTCGACAGTGACCCCGAAGGGTTCTGCGCGCAATGGGAAGGCGAGCAGCAAGCCCTGCGCGAGCGCTGCCGCAACGCCCGCGACAGGCTTGCGGACATTCCGCTGGACGATGACGCCCTGGCGCAGATCACCGAGCGTTGCTTCGCCGCCGGCGTCGATGGCTTGCGGGCGGATCTGGTCTGGCTGCGGGCGGCCCGGGCCCATGCGGCCTGGCGCGGCGCCGGCGCGATCGAAGGGCAGGATATCAACGCGGTGGCCGAATTCGCCTTGCGCCATCGCCGTCGCGTACAGCCTTCGCCGCCTGCGCAGGCACCGGCGCAGTCTCCCGCCGACAGCCAGGCCGACAGCCGCGAAGGGCAGGGCCAATGGGGTGAGATGCCTGCGCCGGCGCAAGCCACCGGTGCCCGCCGCGAAGTGCCGCACTGGCCAAAAAAGCCCTAGGCATTCGCCCCCGGTCCGACGCGGGGGCGAATGCCAGACCCCGCGCCGGACGGCTCGACAACGGCAGGCAAGGGCGGCGCCACGCCGCCCGCAGCGGCTCGGTGAACTGGCCGGGTACCTTGCTCAACGGTCGGCCACGGTGCCGGGCGGACCTGCTGTTGCAGATGCGCACCCGCACGCCCTATGAACTGTGGCTGGTGATCGTCGATGCGTCCGGCTCGACCCGTCGCCATCAGGCCCTGAGCGATGCCAAGGGGCTGCTCGCCCAGGTGTTCGACGACGCCTACCGGCAGCGCGCGCGCCTGGCCTTGCTCACCGCCAGCGGCGCAGCGCCGAAGTGGCAGGTGCAGGGGCTCAAGTCCGGCAGTGGCCTGCGGGCCTGGCTCGACGGCTTGGGGGCCGGGGGCGGCACGCCGCTGCTGGCGGCGCTCGCAGAGGCCGGGCAATGGCTGACGCTGCGCCGCCAGCGTTTCCCGGCGGAACGGCAACGGTTGCTGGTGGTGACGGACGGGCGCCTGAAGGATCTGGGGGGGCTGCCGGCGCTGGCGTGCCCGGGCCTGTTGATCGACATCGAACGCGGACCGATCCGACTGGGCCGCGCCCGGCAACTGGCGACGGTGCTGGAGGCCGAATACCGGTATATCGATGAGCTGCACCTGAGCTGACCCAGCGCCATCGCCAGCAGGCTGGCTCCCACAAGGGATCCCGGTTATCCGCAATATCCATGTACCCCACAGAACCCTGTAGGAGCTTGCCTGCAAGCGATGAGGCCAACACAGTCGACATCTCTGCTAGCTGACCCACCGCCATCGCTGGCAAGCCAGCGATGACGTCGGCACATTCCGCATCGCTTTCGCCTGATCCACCGCGTAAAACCCCCCGCGCTGCTCTATGCTGCACCCCAGCCCATCACAAGGAGTGAACCATGCGCGTACTGGTCGCCAACCCCCAGGACGATTTCCGCGTCAAGGCCTACGCCGGCACCAACGGCGTGCTGCTCGCCATGGACGTCGCCGAACCCCGGCGCAAGGGCCTGCTCGGTTTCGCCATCGAGAAGCAGCAGGGCGACAAGCCGTGGCTGTTCCTGTTCAACAGCCTGACCTTCCCCGGCAAGGCGCACACCCGGCCGGAATTCCACGCCACCCCGAGCGACCTGGCCCCTTTGCAGAAATTTCGCTGGGCCGACTACGCCGTGAACCCCGGCATGACGATCCATTACCGCGTGCACCTGGCCTACGGCACGCCGGACGCCCCAGCGCTCGGCGAATCGCTGGAGCTGACCATCCGCTCCGACGACGGCCACCCGGCCAACCAAAGCGTGATCTTCAACCGTGCCGTCGCGGCCAGCCAAGCCTTCCAGCGCAAGTTCCCGGACCTTGACGCGCAGATCAGCGCCAACCGCAACCTGCCCATCGAGGCCTGGCCCGACGCGGCGCGCCAATGGCTGGAGAACGGCCTGCTCGGGCGTCTGCAAGGCTTCATCCAGCGCGCCACCGACGGCGAGTGGGCGCTGGACATCGCAATCTACGAATACCAACTGCAAGCCATCATCGACACGGTGAACGCGGCATTCGACCGTGGGGTGCAGGTGCGGGTGCTGTACCACGCCCGGCCCGACGACGAAGACACCACGATCAACCAAGCGAGCCTGGCGCACCTGCCAGAGGCCAGCAAGCGCGGGCGGGTCACCCACAACATCTTCCACGACAAGTTCATCGTCTTGAGCCGCCTCGATGCCGGCGGCGTGCGCCAGCCGCAAGCGGTGCTGTGCGGCAGCACCAACTTCACCGCCAACGGCGTCTACCGCCAGGCCAACGTGGTGCATGTGCTGGACGATCCGGCCATCGCCGCCAGCTACCTGCGCACCTTCGAGGAAATCTGGACGACGCCTGCCGATGTCGGCGCCACCCGCGACTGGATCACCGACGTCAATCCGATGGATCCGGCCAAACCGCTGTTCGCCGGGTTTTCGCCGCGCTCCGGCGGCGCCGACCTGCGCGAGTTCGTCGACATCATCAACGCGGCGAAAAAGGACGTGCTGTTCGTCACCGCATTCGACTTGCCCGACCCGATCCTCAACGCCTTGCTCGGCCAGCCTCACGACGACATCCTGCGCTACGGCCTGCAGAACACCGCGAGCCGGATCACCGGCTTCCATGCCGACCGCACCGCCGAGTTCGCCGCCACTGCGCTGCTCAACACGGGCCTTGAAGGCTGGCTGCGGGAAAACATGAAAGGCCAGAAGGGCAACCTGCTGGTGCACACCAAAGCGGTGGTCACCGACTTCACCACGGACGCCCCGACCATCATCAGCGGCAGCCACAACCTCAGCACCTCGGCCAGCAACGGCAACGACGAAAACTTCCTGATCATCCGCGGCGACACCGACCTGGCGGACCGCTACGGCCTGGAATTGCTGCGCTTCTACGAGCATTACCGCTTCCGCTATTTCGCCAAGAAACTGGATCTCAAGCAGGTGCAGCCGCTGGCGGCGGATGACAGCTGGACGGATGACTATTACGTCGACGGGGATTTGCGGCAGTTGTCGCGGTTGCGGTTTTCCGGGCGGTAGCAAGCCGGAACGGGACGTTCAGGCCTGTACATCTGAATGCGTTTTTTATGTTGTGGATGCGATGGAGTGTTACGTGGACAGAGAAAGTGATGAACCCGTAAACCGTGACGACGAGCCGAGCTCATCGGTGTCCCCAAGGAATCAAAGAGCAAAGTTCTACACGACCTCGCTATCGCCTTCCGATCTGAAAAATGACCAGCAGCGAGTGCGGGATCCAGACCAGGGGGCTTCTGCGCCACCGGAAAACAATCCGAACGGGCTGTCATCGTCGGACGACAAAAAGAAGACTGACGAGGTGACGAACGTCCCGGGGGGGAAGGGAAACACACGGGGTTCCCGTCCCGGCACCACCTCTATCGCCGTCACCCAAAACGACGATCCATGGGCGTCTGACCTGGATGACCGTCTGGGCGCCAACGATGAGGCGAAAGCCTTTGCGCGCCTGGCCGTAGCGAAAGATGTCATGCCGCCGCTTGCCATTGGGCTGTTCGGCAACTGGGGCAGCGGCAAGTCCTTTTTCATGCGCCTGATCCATCAGCACATCGAACGCCTCAGCCAAGGAAAGGCAAGTGCCCAGGCCCCGGAAGCAGGCTCGAAGGAATTCCATACGGATGTCGTGCAGATTCGGTTCAATGCCTGGCATTACGCGGAGACGAACCTGTGGGCCAGTCTGGTCAGCCATATATTCGTCGAGCTGGACCGTTGGTACACGAAGCACAATCCCGAGGTTCGCGACCCGTTGCTCGAACACCTGTCCACTTCGCGAATGCTGACGCTGGACGCTGCCAAGGAGCTGGTTCGTCGCCGTCGAGACCAGCGTGCGGCCGCAGAGCAACTGCTCAAGGCCCGCCAGGCGCTCGAAGAGGTTCAAGCCAAGACCGCGACTACGCCGTCTGTCTATCTTGCGGCGTTGAGTGAGGTGTTCAACGGCGCGGATGCCGGCCAAGAGATCAAAGACGCAAAAGACGAGTTCGCGAAGGCGGCCAAGATCCTTGGAATCGATGCCTTGACCGAGCGTGCCGAGGCTTTCCAGAGCGTATCCGATGCCCTGCATGAGGAAGCGGGAAAGGCTAGGTTGCTGGCCCGCGGATACAAGTCCCAACTGCTGAGCTGGTGGAACGTCGGTGCCTTTGTCGTGTTGGTCTTGGCGATGCCTTGGATGGCGACAGAGGGTGTGGCAATCCTCAAGGCACGACTCCCTTTCCTGCAAGGTCTGCAGGACGGCTTGATGTTGGCGAGTGTAGCGGTGGCAGCGGTGACTGCCCGACTGCGATGGGTCTGGGGCAAGGCCCGCGGGGCGCTGAAGCAATTGGAGGCGGGCAAGAGGGCGCTGGACAAAGCCATCGATAGCCGATTGGCCGAACAGAAGAAAGCGCTAGAGCACGCCGTTCAGAGGCAAGCCAAGGCGAATGCCAGCGTCGACGAGGCAAAGGCCTTGGTGCAAGTCACCAGCGAACAATTGGCGCTCGCCACTCACGATTTCTCTCAAGGAACCGGTGCCGGGCGCCTGAAGAAGTTCGTCCGGGCCCGCGCGACGGACGGCGACTATGCGCAACATCTTGGATTGATCGCCACGGTGCGCAAGGACTTCGAGGAGTTGGCGTTCAACGTGACGGAAGCGGGCAGCCTCCGGGATTCGGTCGAGGCGGAGCGCGCTGCATTTCTGCTGAAAATGGATGCGTTCCTGGAGGCCAACAAAACGTTCCTGGACGACGGAGACATCCAGAAGCTGCGGGCGGCGGCCACGCATTCCCCTGAGGAAGTCCGATCCTTCAAACGGATCGCCCTGTACATCGACGACCTGGATCGCTGTCCGCCGGACAAAGTCGTCGAGGTGCTGCAGGCGGTGCATCTGCTGCTGACCTTCCCCTTGTTCGTGGTGATGGTCGCGGTGGATGTGCGTTGGGTGCGTCAGGCCTTGCTCGATCACTACCCCAACTTGATGGCTGCGAACGGCCAGCAGCAACAGACGGCCTCTGTGTCTGACTACCTGGAAAAGATCTTTCAGATCCCTTACTGGATGCGCCCGATGGACAGCGTAGCCAGTGAGCAGTTTCTGCAAGCACAGTTGAAGAGGGTAAGGGGCGCTGATCAGACTGACAAAGTGCCAACGGGTCTAAACGAAACGGAAGGAGCCGTCGGCATTCAAACTGTCCCAGCCGAAATGTTGAAGATCTCCTCCGGTGAGACTGAGGCGCTGCAACTGCTGGCAAGGTACATGGGGTCCTCCCCTCGACGCGCGCTGCGTTTCCTGAATGTCTATCGCCTGATCAAGGTCAGCCTCAAGCCCGATGACCTCCGGGCACTCGAGGGGGGTGAATACAAAGCGCTGCTGACCTTGCTGGCGGTGGCGCTGGGCACCCCGTTGTGTTTTTCGAGTTTGCTGCAGCCTCTCAGATCGAAGAGTGACACCTTTGAAATGAACGAGCTGAAAGGCCTGGTCAGCCTCGACCCATCCGCTGAGAATCTCGCCGAATTTGAGCGCTTCAGGGAAATAATGGCGATATACGCGGACTTGATCGCCAAGCAGAAGAAGCCGCCTCGCCATCGAGTGAAGAAGTACGTCGCCATCATCCAGCGCTACTCGTTTGACGGCTGACGCACCGCCGGAGCGGTCTGGTGACGGCGAGCGTCGCAACCACGGGCGTCAGTCAGACATCGCCTGCCGGTACTGCCGCGTACGTCGCCCCAGGTACAACCGGTCGAGGATCAGCGCCCACAGCGCCGACACCTCGGGCCTGGTCTTGCGCCCCCGGCTCAGGCGGGCCATCTGGAAGCGCACCACGGCCATGTTGGCCAGCGACGCCAGCGGTTTGCGCTTCCAACGGATCGGCGGCAGTTGCGGCTCGCTCGGACGGCCGGCGCGCCAGTGGTTGACCAGGCCCGGCTCGATGGCCAGCGCCGTGGCGATGCCCGCCATGTCGAGGCCGCTGTCGAGCACCTGTTCGACGATCGGCAGGCGGCGGATGCCGCCGGTGACCATCACCGGCATCCGTGCCACGCCGGCCAGTTCGCTGGCCATCTCCAGGAAGAACGCCTCGCGGGCCAGGGTGCGGCCGTCCCGCGCCTCGCCCTGCATGGCCGGGGCCTCGTAGCTGCCGCCGGACAGCTCCAGCAGATCCACGGGCCGCTCGTTGAGCCATTCGATCACCTGACGCGCATCGTGGGTGTCGAAGCCGCCGCGCTGGAAGTCCGCCGAATTGAGCTTCACCGCCACGCAGAACTGCGGCGACACCGCCTGACGCACCGCTTCGATCACCGACAGCAGCAGGCGCGCGCGGTTTTCCAGCGAGCCGCCCCAGCGGTCGGTGCGGCGGTTGGTCAGCGGCGACAGGAACTGGCTGAGCAGGTAGCCGTGGGCCGCATGGATCTGGATACCGGTGAAACCGGCCTTTTCCGCCAGGGCGGCGCTGGTGGCGAAGCGCTGGATGACCTCTTCGATATCGCTTTCGCTCATCGGCCGGGGTTCGGCGAACAGCTTGGAGAACGCGCCCATCTCCAGCGCCACCGCCGACGGCGCCAGGGCCGGCTGGCCCAGGTTGGCGAAGGTCTGGCGGCCGGGGTGGTTGAGTTGCATCCACAACTGCGCGCCGCCGGAGCGGCCGATCTCGGCCCAACGGCGGAACTGCGCCAAATGACGCTCATCCTCCAGCACCACGCCGCCGGGGCCGGTCATGGCGCGGCGGTCGATCATGACGTTGCCGGTCAAAAGCAGGCCGGCGCCGCCGTCGGCCCAGGCCTGGTACAGACGGTACAGGGCGGCGGAGGGGGCCTGGTCGGCGTCAGCGAGGTTTTCCTCCATGGACGCCTTGGCGATGCGGTTGCCGACGGTCTGGCCGTTGGGCAGATTCAGGGTGTTGAAGGGCGACATGCTTGACTCCTCATCAGTGATGAAGCGAGGCTAAGCTTAAAGTCAAGTTTAAGGTCAAGCAGGAATGCGAGGTGTCCATGAAAATCGGTGAACTGGCGCAACAGAGCGGGCTGAGCGCCTCGCGGATCCGCTTCTACGAGGCTCAGGGCCTGATCCCCAAGGTCGAGCGGCTGGGCAACGGCTACCGGCGCTACTCGCCGCAGGTGCTGCAGACCCTGCACATCATCCAGAGCGCCCAGCGCGCGGGATTCTCCCTGGATGAACTCAAGCTGCTGCTGCCGGACGCCGTCACCGGCGAGTACGACCAGGACGAACTGGTGACCAGCCTGCGGGGCAAGATCCAGGAGATCGAGGCCATGCAGCGGCACCTGGCGCAGAGCCGGGCACGGTTGCTGGAGGTGATCGACGGCATCCTGTCGCGGCCCGAAGGCATGAGCTGCGGGGCGAATGCCGAGCGGCTGCTGTCGTCGATCAAGCGTTAGTCTGTGGCGGCCCCATCGCGGGCAAGCCCGCTCCCACAGTGTTTTGCGGCGAACGCGAGTTCCGAGTACAACTGAGATCCTTGTGGGAGCGGGCTTGCCCGCGATGAGGCCATCCCGGCCACCGCTCCGGCGAGGTGTTTTACAGATTTTGAAATGATTTGCCGCTGTGGCGATGGCCGCCTCAGCCTGTACTCTCCAAGTCCTTTTTCCCATTCAGGACTTGCATGAACACCCTCACGGAGCCTCCCAGTCGCCCCTTCCTCTCGCGCCCAGGCGCGGTCTTGACGCACTCGCAGCATCCGGTCTTCCGACTCCCGACTATCGTTGATGGCGCAGCCTTCGGGCTTTCGCGTCGCACTTTGCCGTGCCCGGTAGCCCGAAAACACTGAAGAG
This sequence comes from Pseudomonas sp. R25(2017), assembly GCF_002112565.1. Classification (NCBI taxonomy): domain Bacteria; kingdom Pseudomonadati; phylum Pseudomonadota; class Gammaproteobacteria; order Pseudomonadales; family Pseudomonadaceae; genus Pseudomonas; species Pseudomonas sp. R25(2017). The sequence goes on along the minus strand of NZ_NEHZ01000022.1, from coordinate 72,079 downwards.
AGACCGAGACAGAATATGGAATGGTTAGCGGATCCCACGGCCTGGCTGGGCCTTTTGACATTGATCGTGCTGGAGCTGGTGCTCGGCATCGACAACCTGGTGTTCATCGCGATCCTGGCGGACAAGTTGCCGCCGCATCAGCGCGACCGCGCACGGATCATCGGCCTGTCCCTGGCCTTGATCATGCGCCTGGGCCTGCTGGCGAGCATCTCCTGGCTGGTCACCCTGACCCAGCCGCTGTTCGAGGTGTTCGGCAAGAGCTTCTCCGGCCGTGACCTGATCATGCTGTTCGGCGGTGTGTTCCTGTTGTTCAAGGCCACCATGGAACTGCACGAACGGCTGGAAGGCCACGTCGGCCAGCGTTCGGCCAACACCGCTTACGCGTTGTTCTGGCCGATCGTGGCGCAGATCGTGGTGCTCGATGCGGTGTTCTCGCTGGACGCGGTGATCACGGCCGTGGGCATGGTCGATGAGCTGGCGGTGATGATGATCGCGGTGATCGTCTCCATCGGCCTGATGATCGTGGCCAGCAAGCCGCTGACCCGCTTCGTCAACGCGCACCCGACAGTGATCATGCTGTGCCTGGGCTTCCTGATGATGATCGGTTTCGCCCTGACCGCCGAAGGCTTGGGCTTCCACATCCCTAAAGGCTACCTGTACGCCGCCATCGGTTTCTCGATCCTGATCGAGGTGTTCAACCAGATCGCCCGGGCCCGGCGCAAGCGTTCGATGCAGGGCCTGCGGCCGCTGCGCGAGCGCACGGCCCATGCGGTGATGCGCCTGCTGGGCGGGCGCAAGCTGGCGGTGGAGGAGGTGGGCGAGGAAATCTCCGACCTTCTGGATGACGGCGACGCGCCGAGCGCCGAGCTGTTCGACCGCCGCGAGCGGGTGATGATCAGCGGCGTGCTGCAACTGGCCGAGCGTCCGATCCGTGCCCTGATGACCGTGCGCGCCGACGTCGACCACATCGACCTGGCCGACGATGCCGAGACGATCCGCACGCGGTTGATGCATTCGTCCTACTCGCGTTTGCCGCTGGTGCGCAACGGCGCGGTGGACGAGCCGCTGGGCTTCGTGCACAAGAAGGAGCTGCTCAAGGAATACCTGGCCGGTCACGAACCGAACCTCGAACACCTGGCGCGCCAGACGATCAACCTGCTCGACAGCTACTCGATCCTCAACGCGCTGGAGCAGATGCGCGCCGCCTCGACCCACATCGCGTTCGTGGTCAACGAGTTCGGTGATTTCGTCGGCGTGCTGACCATGACCGACATCCTCGAATCGATCGCCGGCGAGTTGCCGGACGCCAGCGAGATCGAGGGGCCCGACGTGGTCGAGGAGCAGGGCGGTTTCCTGGTCAACGGTGCGTTGAACCTGGCGCGGATCCGTCAGCGCACCGGTTTCGGTGCGCCCGCCACCGAGGACTACCAGACCCTCGCCGGCCTGGTGATGAGCCTGCTCGACCGGTTGCCGATGATCGGCGACCGGCTGGAGCACGACGGCTGGCGGATGACCGTGATGGCGGTCGAGGAGCGGCGGGTGACGCGGGTGTTGCTGGTGCGCGAGGTGGTGTGAGTGTGAGGGCGGCGTTGAGCGAAGACGCCGCGTGCACCTGTTACTTCTGACAGTAGACGGTTGTGAGCGGGGCTTTTAGATTCGTCTGGGCGAAACGAGTGACGGGGCAGTCGATGCGTCACCCGTGGGTACCGACGATCTGCAATGGAGCACTGTGATGAACAATACCGTCGACGGTTCCTTTGTTCCGGCCGCCCCCATGAACGTTTTGCGGGCCTATCACTCGGCGACCGTGCTGCCCGATGGCGATGTGCTGGTGGTGGGCGGCACCAATGGCATGGAGCCCGCTTCATGGCTGAAGGACGGTACACGCGGGGCGAGCGGTCAGGTGCCTTGGCATCATCTCGGCCAGGGGCTGTCCGGCGCGCTGTCAGACGTCGAACGCTACAGCCCGTCAAACAATGCCTGGACGCGGGTGGCTGCGTTGCCTGGACCCCGTTTGGGGCATCGCGCTGTCTGTCTGAACAGCGGGCAGGTCATGGTCATTGCCGGCAGCGCGGCGGTGGGCTCGATCAACGGCGTCGAGCTGTATTCCCCGGCAACGGATCAATGGGTTGCGGCGGCGACGCTTGAGACTCCGCGCTTTGCCCATACCGCAACGCTCCTGGACAGCGGACATGTCATGGTCTGCGGGGGCAACCATCAGTCCCAAGGGCATGGGCAGGTGCTCGCCAGCGTCGAAATCTACGATCCGGTCACCAACCGGTGGCGTGCCGCCGCCGACGTTCCGTTCGCCCGCATGGATCACACAGCGACCTTGTTGGCGTCCGGAAAATTGCTGGTGTTGGGAGGGTATTCTGCGCAACTGAATGCGGCGATCGATGACGCTTCGTTGTTTGATCCGGCCACGGGTGGGTGGAGTATCGTCCAGCCGTTGCCCGAAAGGCGCATGCAGCACACGGCAACGCGGTTGGCCGATGGCCGGATCCTGGTGGTGGGCGGGGCTGATGCCCCGTTCAATCCTGGACGGGCGGATGCGTACCTCTACGACCCGCAAGCGGACAGCTGGAGCCTTGGCGGGACAATGGTTCATGGCCGCAAGGGGCACAGCGTCACACGACTGGCTTCAGGGCATGTACTGGTGATCGGAGATGGCCTAAGCGTGGAGTCCGGCAACATGACCGAAGTTTTTGACCCTGACACCCATGAATGGGCCATCGGCGCCGAACTGGCACACGCTCGGTTCATACACACGGCCAGTCTGTTGCCTGGAGGGCAGTTGTTGGTGGCGGCCGGCCTTCGGCCCGGAACGAGTCATCCGTCGTATCTGTCCAGCACTGAGCGTCTGATTGAGTGAAGGAGTGCGGTCAGAACGACCGCACGATCCGTCCCAGGGTCTCCATCGCCTTTTCCGACGCTTCGGTCCACGGGCTGCCGTAGTTCAGCCGGATGCAGTTGCGAAAGCGCTGGGTCGGCGAAAAGATCGGTCCCGGGGCGATGCTGATGCCCTGGGCCAGGGCCATCTGGAACAGTTTCAGCGAGTCCATCTGCGGCGGCAGTTCCAGCCACAGGAAGTAGCCGCCCGCCGGCTGGCTGACCCGGGTCTGCGCCGGGAAGTACCGGGCGATGGCCGCCAGCATCGCGCTTTGCTGTTCCTCCAGGGCATAGCGCAGCTTGCGCAGGTGACGGTCGTAGCCGCCGTGCTGCAGGTAGTCGGCGATGGCCGCCTGGGCCGGCATCGAGGCGCACAGCGAGGTCATCAGTTTCAGCCGCTCGATCTTCTGCGCGTAGCGCCCGGCGGCGACCCAACCGATGCGGTAGCCGGGGGCGAGGCTCTTGGCGAACGAGCCGCAGTGCATCACCAGGCCTTCGGTGTCGAACGCCTTGGCCGGCTTCGGCGCCTGCTGGCCGTAGTAGAGCTCGGCATAGACGTCGTCCTCGATCAACGGCACCTGATGCCGGCGCAGCAGCTCCACCAATTCCTGTTTTTTGGCCTCGGGCATGGTCGCGCCCATGGGGTTCTGGAAACTGGTCATGCACCAGCAGGCCTTGATCGGATGGCGTTCCAGGGTCTGGGCGAGCACGCCCAGGTCGATGCCGTCGCGCGGGTGCACGGGGATTTCCACGGCCTTGAGCTTCAGGCGCTCCAGCACTTGCAGGCTGGCGTAGAACGCCGGGGCTTCGATGGCCACCAGGTCGCCGGGCTCGGTCACCGCTTGCAGGCACAGGTTCAGGGCTTCGAGGGCGCCGTTGGTGATCAGCAGTTCTTCCATCGGCAGCATCAGCCCGCCGACCATGTAGCGCAGGGCGATCTGCCGGCGCAGCTGCGGGTTGCCCGGCGACATGTCGGTGACCACCATGCGTGGGTCCATCTCCCGCGCCGCGTGGGCCAGCGAACGCGACAGGCGCTGCAACGGAAACAGGGTCGGGCTGGGGAAGGCCGAGCCGAACGGCACGGTGCCCGGATCCTTGATCGACTCCAGCACCGAGAACACCAGTTCGCTGACGTCGACCTCGGTGGATTCGTTGACCTGGCTGCTGATCACCGGCTCCGAGAACGGGCTCGGGGCGTGGGTGTTGACGAAGTAGCCCGAGCGCGGCCGGGCGCGGATCAGGCCGCGACGCTCCAGCAGGTAATAGGCCTGGAACACCGTGGACGGGCTGACGCCGTAGGTCTGGCTGGCATAGCGCACCGACGGCACCCGCTGGCCGGGCCCGAGGACGCCGGAGCGGATCAGTTCAGCGATGTCGTCGGCGAATTTTTCGTAGCGTTTCATCGGTATCCCACGATGGACTGAATTCGAAAGGCGTTGCTTGCGCACGGAGCAGAGGGGGGCGAGGGCGCAAGCGCCCTCGCCACAGGGCAGCCATCTTACTGGCTCAGCGGTTCATTGGCGCGACAAACCGGCTCTTGGCCACGCTGTAGACCTGCGGGTCGTCGCTGTCGGCGATCCTGAAGCTCAAGGTCTGCGAACTGCTGGCGGCGCGTTCGGTGGTCATGGCCACCGACACCGGCACATCGACGATCTCGCCCGCGGCCAGGCTCAGTTCGGTGCGGCCCTGCAACTGGAAGCCGTCGCCGTCCTCCAGGCTCAAGGTGTAGTCCTGGCGCTGCTGGGTCTTGTTGATGACCTTGAGGGTGTAGATGTTCTCGATCTGGCCCTGGCCGTTCTCGCGGAACAGCCCGCGGTCCTTGGTCACGTCCAGCGACACCATCGGCCGCTCGGCCAGCGCCAGGGCTAGGGCGCCGATCATCACCACCAGCACGGTGGTGTAGCCGATCAGGCGCGGGCGCAGCAGGTGGGTCTTGCCGCCTTGCAGTTCGCGCTCGGAGGTGTAGCGGATCAGGCCGCGTGGGTAGCTCATCTTGTCCATGATCGAATCGCAGGCGTCGATGCACGCCGCGCAGCCGATGCATTCCATCTGCAGGCCGTCGCGGATGTCGATGCCGGTCGGGCACACCTGCACGCACATCTGGCAGTCGATGCAGTCGCCCAGGCCAGCCTCGGCAGGCTTGACGTCGCGCTTGCGCGGGCCACGGTTCTCGCCGCGGGCCGCGTCGTAGGAAATGGCCAGGGTGTCCTTGTCGAACATCACGCTCTGGAACCGTGCGTACGGGCACATGTGCATGCACACCGCTTCGCGCAGCCAGCCGGCGTTGATGTAGGTGGCGGCGGTGAAGAACAGCACCCAGAACAGGCTGACCCCGCCGATCTGCAAGGTGAACAGCTCTTGGGCCAGCGGCCGGATCGGGGTGAAGTAGCCGACGAAGGTCAGGCCGGTCAGCAGGCTGATGCCCAGCCACAGCGTGTGCTTGGCCGCACGCCGCGCCAGTTTGTTCACGCCCCAGGGCGCCGCCTGCAGCTTGATCCGCTGGTTGCGTTCGCCTTCGGTGACCTTTTCGCACCACATGAAGATCCACGTCCACGAACTCTGCGGACAGGTGTAGCCGCACCAGACCCGGCCGGCGAACACGGTGATGGCGAACAGGCCGAAGGCAGCGATGATCAGCAGCGCCGACAGCAGGATGAAGTCCTGCGGCCAGAACGTCGCGCCGAAGATGTGGAACTTGCTCTCCGACAAGTCCCACAGCACGGCCTGGCGGCCGCCCCAGTTCAGCCACACGGTGCCGAAGAACAGCAGGAACAGGAACCCGGCGCCGCTCATGCGCAGGGTGCGGAACAGGCCGGTGAAGCTGCGGGTGAAGATCTGGTTGTCGCTGGACTTGGCCGTCGCCTTCATTGGGCGTGCGGGCACACTTTTTATGTCGGGTGTTGGATCTAGGGTTCGGACGGGGATTTGTTCGCTCATGGTCGTTCGCTCATCAGCCTCCATCAGGCCAATGCACTATGAGCGCCGATCTGTTTGCATAACAGACTCAGGTATTTCCATAAAAAGCGTATCAGATGCGTTCTGCGCCCGGCCCTGCGACAACTTGAAGCAGCCCGCCGGCCAAGGCGCAAACGCCTATCGCAGGCGTCTGCGCTGGGTCTTGACCGGGGTCAGTCAAATCACCGAATCACTGTCGCTGGCCTTCAGGTGCTGGCGGCCGTCCTTGGCGCCGGCGACGGTCAGCGCGTCGGCCTCGGCTTCGGTGATGTAGATGCGCCGGCCTTCGATCTCGACGGCGGACATGGCCTTTTCGCTGTCGGTGATGACGGTGAGGTCGCCGCACAGACGGATCTGCTCACCGTTTTCGGTGGGGAAAAAACAGGTCTGGTTCTCGATGCGCACGGTCATGGGACGATCCTTTGGCAAAGGCTGTTGAAAGGTTAGGGCGCCGCGGCGGCGCAGGGTTCTGCGCAACCGATCAGCGGTCGGCGCTGTCCATCCCTTAAGGGCTCCTGGCGAGGACGGTGCGATGAACGCGTGGTGGCATGAAGTGTGGCAAACCCTGCAAGCGGAGTTCGCCGATGTCGGCGACGCCGCGCAAGTGACGCGCATCACCGTGCGCCTGCTGATGGCGGCGCTGCTGGGTGGGATCCTCGGCTTTGAGCGCGAGCACAAAGGCAAGGCCGCCGGCGTGCGCACCCACATGTTGGTGGCGCTCGGTGCGGCGCTGTTCGTGTTGGTGCCGCAGGTGTCCGGGGCCCAGGCCGACGCCATGAGCCGGGTGGTGCAGGGAGTGATCGCCGGCATCGGCTTCCTCGGCGCCGGCACGATCCTGAAGAACCACGAAGGCGACGAGGGCCACGTCAAGGGCTTGACCACCGCCGCCGGCCTGTGGATGACCGCCGCCATCGGCGTCGCGGCCGGGTTGGGCCGCGAGGCGACGGCGGTGCTCAGCACGTTGCTGGCGCTGGGGGTGTTCAGCGTGATGCCGAAGATCGTCAATCTGTTCGAAAAGGATCACAAACCCTGATCAGGCTGGACGATCACCGGCGGCATGGTCGTCGGCGGTTCCTCCTTGGCCGGCGGGGTGGTGCCGGGCGGATCCTGCTCCGGAACCTGCGACGGTTCGGTCTCGGGCAGCACGGGCTTGTCGATGTTCGGATCGGGTGTTTCGGCCGGGATCGGGATACTCATCGTGAACCTCCATATGGCACATGGCGCAAGAAGTGCTTAAGTGGATTGACCGCTGCAGGGCGGATTCGATCCGGTCTCGGCGCGCGGCAAATCCCGGTGAACTTTTCCCGAGGGCGTTCGCTCGGAACCTAAGTGAGTGCGCGGCGGGTGGATCCGCCGCCGCTTTCCGACAGGCACACGAGCGTCCTTGGGGCGTTAAGGAGAGATGCTCAATGACCGCTGAAAACCCTTCCGCTCCGGGCTGCAACCCGCACATGCCGCTGTCGCAGGCGTTGCTGCTGCCGCGGATCGTCATCGAGAACACTCGCCCGGTCATCGACGGCGGACAGTTCGCCGCCAAGGCCATCGTCGGGCGCGAGGTCGTCGTCACCGCCAAGGTGTTCGCCGACGGCCACGACAAACTGGCGGTGCGCATCCGCTGGCGCGAGGACGGCGAAGAGTCCTGGCACAGCCAAGTCATGGCCGACCAAGGCAACAACGGCTGGGAAGGGCGGTTCCGGCCCGGGCGCCAGGGGCGCCATTGGTTCCTGATCGAAGCGTGGATCGACACGTTCGCCAGTTTCCAGTACGAACTGGAGAAAAAGCACGTGGCGGCCGTACCGGTCAGCCTTGAGCTGCAGGAGGGCCGCGCCATGGTGCAGCAGGCCGCCGAGCGCAGCGAAGGGCCGCTCAGCGAACGGCTGGCGGCGCTGCACCACGAGCTGTCCGGCCTGCCCGAAGCCGAGCAGGTCGCGCTGTTCCTGCACCCGCGCAGTGCGCAGCCGATGGCCGAGGCCGACCACCGCGCCTTTTTGAGCATCAGCAATCCTTACCCGCTGGACGTCGAGCGCGAGCAGGCGGAGTTCGCCAGTTGGTACGAACTGTTTCCCCGCTCGGTCACCGACGATCCCGTCCGCCACGGCACCTTCAACGACGTGCACGGGCGCTTGCCGATGATCCGCGACATGGGCTTCGACGTGCTGTATTTCACGCCGATCCACCCGATCGGGCGCAGCCACCGCAAGGGCCGCAACAACGCCCTGACCGCCGGCCCCGACGACCCTGGCAGCCCCTACGCCATCGGCAGCGAGGAGGGCGGGCACGAGGCGATCCATGCCCAGCTCGGCACCCGCGAGGACTTCCGGCGGCTGGTGGCCGCCGCCGCCGAGCACGGCCTGGAGATCGCGTTGGACTTCGCCATCCAATGTTCCCAGGATCACCCGTGGCTCAAGCAGCATCCGGGCTGGTTCAACTGGCGGCCGGACGGCACGATCAAGTACGCCGAGAACCCGCCCAAGAAGTACCAGGACATCGTCAACGTCGATTTCTATGCGCCCGAGGCGATTCCGAGCCTGTGGCTTGAGCTGCGCGACATCGTCGTCGGCTGGGTGAAGGAAGGCGTCAAGATGTTCCGCGTCGACAACCCGCACACCAAGCCGCTGCCGTTCTGGCAGTGGCTGATCGCCGATGTGCGCGCGCTGCACCCGGAGGTGATCTTCCTCGCCGAAGCCTTCACCACGCCGGCGATGATGGCGCGGCTGGGCAAGGTCGGCTACAGCCAGAGCTACACCTATTTCACCTGGCGCAACACCAAGGCCGAGCTGGCCGCCTACTTCACCGAACTCAACGAATCGCCGTGGCGCGAGTGCTACCGGCCGAACTTCTTCGTCAATACGCCGGACATCAACCCGGCGTTCCTCCACGAGTCGGGGCGGGCGGGGTTTCTCATCCGCGCGGCGCTGGCGACCATGGGCTCGGGCCTGTGGGGCATGTATTCGGGGTTCGAGCTGTGCGAGTCGGCGCCGGTGCCCGGCAAGGAGGAATACCTGGATTCGGAGAAGTACGAGATCCGCGTCCGGGACTTCAACGCGCCCGGCAACATCATCGCCGAGATCGCCCAGCTCAACCGCATCCGCCGGCAGAACCCGGCGCTGCATTCGCACCTGGGGCTCAAGGTGTACAACGCCTGGAACGACCGGATCCTGTACTTCGGCAAACGCAGCCCGGACGGCGGCAACTTCATCCTGGTGGCCGTCAGCCTCGATCCGCACAACGTCCAGGAAGCGAATTTCGAACTGCCGTTGTGGGAAATGGGCCTGCCGGACGACGCCACCACCCACGGCGAGGATCTGATGAACGGTCACCGCTGGGACTGGCACGGCAAGCACCAGTTCATGCGCATCGATCCGGCGCACCAGCCGTTCGGCATCTGGCGGATCAGCGCTTAGGTACATTCCTGTGGGGCGGGCCTGCTCGCGATGACGAGGCACCAGGTCATGAACGGGTGACGGGCAAACCGCCATCGCCAGCAGGCCCGCTCCCACAGGGCATCGGCTGTTCTCGGGGCGGGCGGTCTGCCCGGCAATCCTCAGCACTGACAGGAGTTTCACATGGCGAAGAAAACCAGGTCAGCCACCTTTATCAAGGATCCGCTCTGGTACAAGGACGCGGTGATCTATCAGGTTCATGTCAAATCCTACTTCGACTCCAACAACGACGGGATCGGCGATTTTCCCGGCCTGATCGCCAAGCTCGACTACATCGCCGAACTGGGCGTCAACACCATCTGGCTGTTGCCGTTCTATCCCTCGCCACGGCGCGACGACGGCTACGACATCGCCGAATACCGGGGCGTGCACAGCGACTACGGCACCATGGCCGACGCCCGGCGCTTCATCGCCGAGGCACACAAGCGCGGCTTGCGGGTGATCTCGGAGCTGGTCATCAACCACACCTCGGATCAGCACCCCTGGTTTCAGCGTGCGCGCCGGGCCAAGCGCGGGTCGGCGGCCCGGGACTTCTACGTGTGGTCGGATGACGACCAGAAGTACGACGGCACCCGGATCATTTTCCTCGACACCGAGAAATCCAACTGGACCTGGGATCCGGTGGCCGGCCAGTATTTCTGGCACCGCTTCTATTCCCACCAGCCGGACCTGAACTTCGACAACCCGCAAGTGATGAAAGCCGTGCTGGCGGTGATGCGCTATTGGCTGGACATGGGCATCGACGGCCTGCGCCTGGACGCCATCCCGTACCTGATCGAGCGTGACGGCACCAACAACGAAAACCTGCCGGAAACCCATGACGTGCTGAAGGTGATCCGGGCGGAGATCGACGCCAACTACCCTGACCGCATGCTCCTGGCCGAGGCCAACCAGTGGCCGGAGGACACCCAGCTGTACTTCGGCGACACCGACGCCCAAGGCCTCAACGGCGACGAATGCCACATGGCGTTCCATTTCCCGCTGATGCCGCGCATGTACATGGCCCTGGCCCAGGAGGATCGCTTCCCGATCACCGACATCCTGCGCCAGACCCCGGAGATCCCGGCCAACTGCCAATGGGCGATCTTCCTGCGCAACCACGATGAGCTGACCCTGGAAATGGTCACCGACAAGGAGCGCGACTACCTGTGGAACCATTACGCCGCCGACCGCCGGGCGCGGATCAACCTCGGCATCCGTCGCCGGCTGGCGCCGCTGATGGAGCGCGACCGCCGGCGCATCGAGCTGCTCAACAGCCTGCTGCTGTCGATGCCGGGCACGCCGACCCTGTACTACGGCGATGAGATCGGCATGGGCGACAACATCTACCTCGGCGACCGCGACGGCGTGCGCACGCCGATGCAATGGTCGATCGACCGCAACGGCGGGTTCTCCCGCGCCGACCCAGCCAGCCTGGTGCTGCCGCCGATCATGGATCCGCTGTACGGCTATCAGTCGGTCAACGTCGAGACCCAGGCCGGCGACCCCCACTCGCTGCTCAACTGGACGCGGCGCCTGCTGGCGGTGCGCAAGCAGTCCAAGGCGTTCGGCCGCGGCAGCCTGAAGATGCTGTCCCCGGCCAACCGCCGCGTGCTGGCCTATACCCGCGAATACACCGGCGCCGACGGCAAGCAAGAAATCATTCTGTGCGTGGCCAACGTCTCGCGCAGCGCCCAGGCGGTGGAGCTGGACTTGTCGGCGTACGTCGGCATGGTGCCGGTGGAGATGCTCGGCGGTAATGCGTTTCCGCCCATCGGTCAGCTGAGCTTCCTGCTGACCCTGGCGCCGTACGGCTTCTACTGGTTCGGCCTGGCGGCGGAGAACCAGATGCCGAGCTGGCACGTGGAGCCGGCCCAGAGCCTGCCGGACTTCACCACGCTGGTGCTGAAAAAGCGCATGGAAGAGCTGCTCGAAGCGCCGGTCCGCGCCACGCTGGAGCAGGGCATCCTGCCGGACTGGCTGCAGAACCGCCGCTGGTTCGCCGGCAAGGACGCCGCCATCGAGCGGGTCGAGCTGGCGTACGGGGTGCGTTTCGGCGACGCCAGGCATCCGGTGTTGCTCAGCGAGATCGAAGTGATCGCCGCAGGCCAGGTCAGCCGCTATCAATTGCCGTTCGGCTTCATTTCCGAGGATCAGGTCGGCCCGGCGTTGCCGCAGCAACTGGCGCTCGCCCGCGTGCGCCGGGGGCGTCAGGTCGGTTTGATCACCGACGCCTTCAGCCTGGAAGCGTTCATCCGTGCGGTGCTGCAAGGCCTCCAGGCCGGGACGGCGCTGGCGTGCGAGGCCGGCGAGATCCGTTTCGAGGCCACACCGCACCTGGCGGCCCTGGGCCTGGGGGACGAGCCCGATGTGCGTTACCTGTCCGCCGAGCAGTCCAACAGTTCGGTGGTGATCGGCAACGGCCTGGTGCTCAAGCTGATCCGCAAGGTCGCCCCGGGCGTGCACCCGGAACTGGAGATGAGCGCCTACCTGACGGCGGCGGGATTCGCCAACATTTCACCGCTGATGGGCTCCGTGGTTCGCCGCGACGCCCAGGGCGAAGACAACCTGCTGATGATCGCCCAAGGCTACTTGAGCAATCAGGGCGATGCCTGGGAATGGACGCAGAACAATCTGGAGCGGGCGCTGCGCGATGAGCTGGCCGCTGCCCGTTCCGAACAGGAGCAGCACTACAACGCGCTGGGCGAGCTGAAGGACTTTGCCGGGATGCTCGGCCAACGCCTGGGCGAGATGCACCAAGTGCTGGCGGCCCCGAGCGACAATCCGGATTTCGCGCCGCAGGTGTTTTCCGCCAAGGAGGCCAAGGCCTGCGGCAAGGACGTGGCGGCCCAGGTCGAGCATGCGCTCACGCTGCTCAAGGCCCACCAGGGCGAGCTCGGCGAGGCGGACCGCGGACTCGTCACGCGCTTGCTGGAACACCGCAAGGCTATTCTCGGCCACGTCCAGGCGCTGGCGGAACAGTCCGTCGGCGGCCTGCGCATCCGCGTCCACGGCGACCTGCATCTGGGCCAGGTGCTGGTGATCAAGGGCGATGCCTACCTGATCGATTTCGAGGGTGAACCGGCGCGGCCGCTGGCCGAGCGGCGGGGCAAGCACAGCCCGTACAAGGATGTCAGCGGCGTGCTGCGTTCCTTCGGTTACGCCGCCGCGATGGCCCTCAACGTGCATGCCGTCGACAACAGCCCCGAGGCCGAGGCGGCGCGCCGGCGGGTGGCCGGGCGCTACCTGGAGCAATCCTGCGAGGCATTTGTCCAGGCGTATCGCCGGGCGGCAGCTAGTCTTGATCATGCCTGGCAAGATCCTGAAGGTGCCGACGCCGCACTGGCGTTGTTCGGCCTGGAGAAAGCGGCCTACGAAGTGGCCTATGAAGCCGAAAACCGCCCCGCCTGGCTGGCCGTGCCGTTGCGCGGCCTGCACGGGCTGCTGAGGGGGCTCAAACCCTTTTCCGGTCTTGATGGAGAGCAGTCATGAGTGTCTCGAACAGGGAACAGGGTCACGTCAAACACACCGCGCTGCCGCGCGCCAAGGACATCGAAGCCCTGGTGCGCGCCGAGCACCACGATCCCTTCGCCATCCTCGGCCCCCACGGCGACGGCGCCGGGGGGCAGTTCATCCGGGCGTACCTGCCGGGCGCGTTGAGCGTCTCGGTGCTGGACCGCGACAGCGGCGAGGAACTCGGCCCGCTGGAGGCGACGGCGACGCCGGGGCTGTACGTCGGCCATTTCGGCCAGGTCCGGCCCTATCTGTTGCGCACCCAGTGGGCCGGCGGCGAACAGGTGGCGGAAGATCCCTACAGCTTCGGCCAGTTGCTGGGCGAGATGGACCTGTACCTGTTCGCCGAAGGCAATCACCGCGACCTGAGCGCCTGCCTCGGCGCGCAACTGAAGACGGTCGACGGCGTCGATGGCGTACGTTTCGCGGTGTGGGCGCCGAATGCCCGCCGAGTGTCGGTGGTCGGCGACTTCAACGTCTGGGACGGGCGCCGCCACCCGATGCGCCTGCGCCATCCATCCGGGGTCTGGGAGCTGTTCGTTCCGCGCCTGGGGGCCGGTGAGCTGTACAAGTACGAAATCCTCGGGCCCCACGGCATCCTGCCGCTCAAGGCCGACCCGATGGCGCTGGCCACCAGCCTGCCGCCGGACACCGCATCGAAAGTCGCCACGCCGCTGCGCATCGACTGGCAGGACGAGGACTGGATGAGCGGCCGCGTCGAGCGCCAACGGCCTGCGGCGCCATTGGCGATCTATGAGCTGCACGCCGGTTCCTGGCAGTGCGAGCTGGACGACCTGGGCGAAGTCGCCCGCCAGTACACCTGGCCGGAACTGGCCGAGCGGCTGATCCCCTACGTCAAGGACCTGGGCTTCACCCACATCGAACTGATGCCGATCATGGAGCACCCGTTCGGCGGCTCCTGGGGCTATCAGTTGCTGTCGCAGTTCGCGCCGAGCGCACGCTACGGCACGCCGGACGAGTTCGCCGCGTTCGTCAACGCCTGCCACCTGGCAGGGCTGGGGGTGATCCTCGACTGGGTGCCGGCGCATTTCCCCACCGACACCCATGGCCTGGCCCAGTTCGACGGCACGGCCCTGTACGAGTACGGCAACCCGCTGGAAGGTTTCCACCAGGACTGGGACACGCTGATCTACAACCTCGGCCGCACCGAAGTGCACGGCTACATGCTGGCGTCGGCGCTGCACTGGCTCAAGCATTTCCATGTGGACGGGCTGCGGGTCGATGCCGTGGCGTCGATGCTCTACCGCGACTATTCGCGCAAGGCCGGCGAGTGGGTGCCCAACCGCCACGGCGGGCGGGAGAACCTGGAGGCCATCGACTTCCTGCGCCACCTCAACGATGTGGTGGCGCTGGAGGCGCCGGGCGCGTTGGTGATCGCCGAGGAATCCACCGCCTGGCCCGGCGTCAGCCAGGACACCCAGCAGGGTGGCCTCGGGTTCGCCTACAAATGGAACATGGGCTGGATGCACGATTCGCTGCACTACATCCAGCAGGATCCGGTGTACCGCGCCCATCACCACAACGAACTGAGCTTCGGCCTGGTGTACGCCTGGTCCGAGCGTTTCATCCTGCCGATCTCCCACGATGAGGTGGTGCACGGCAAGCATTCGCTGATCGACAAGATGCCCGGCGACCGCTGGCAGAAGTTCGCCAACCTGCGGGCGTACCTGAGTTTCATGTGGGCCCATCCCGGCAAGAAGCTGCTGTTCATGGGCTGCGAGTTCGGCCAGTGGCGCGAGTGGAACCACGATCAGCAGTTGGACTGGTATCTGTTGCAGTATTCCGAGCACCAGGGCGTGCAGAAACTGGTCGCCGACCTCAACCGGCTGTACCGCGAAGAGCCGGCGCTGCATGAGCAGGACGACGTGCCGCAGGGGTTCCAGTGGCTGATCGGCGACGACGCGATCAACAGCGTCTACGCCTGGCTGCGCTGGAGCCGGGACGGCACGCCGTTGCTGGTGGTGGCCAACTTCACCCCGGTGCCGCGCCAGTCCTACCGGGTCGGCGTGCCGTTCGCTGGGCGCTGGAACGAGTTGCTCAACAGCGATTCCGACACCTATGCCGGCTCCAACTACGGCAACGGCGGCGGCGCGTTCGCCGAAGAGGTGCCGAGCCACGGGCAGGCGCTGTCGCTGGAACTGAACCTGCCGCCGCTGGCGGTGCTGATCCTCAAGCCGGAAGGTTGAGCGAAGGTGTCCGGCCAGGCAGTTCCGAGGCTGCATGTGCCGGCCTCATCGCTAGCAAGCTAGCTCCCACAGGTTTTGCGGATGTCCACAAGGCCTGCGAACGCCCGAGAACCCTGTGGGAGCTAGCTTGCTAGCGATTGCGACCTGTCAGCCACCGGAGATGTCTGTGGGGCTCACCAACGCATCCGCACACCCAGGCTGCCGATCAGTCCGTTCAGGTCGTTGTCGTCCACATCGCTGCTGTAGTCGGCGCTGACGTACAGGCTGACCGTCGGCGTCATGCGGGCCACCAGGCCCAACCCCAGTTCCACCGTCGATGACTTGCGGCTGCTGCTGATCTTGTCCACCTGGTCCAGCGTCACGGTGTTGCCGGTGTACACCGTGTGCCACAGGTTGGTGCGCACGTAGGGTTCCACCGGCAGGCCGTTGAGGTCGTAACTGCCTTTCAAGCGGGCGCCGACCCGGCCGCTCCACGCCGAAATGTCGCTGGAGGACGCGTTGCCCGATCCCGCGTACGGCGTGTCGAGGGTGATGCGCTGGTTGATCAATTGCGCCTGCGGTTCGACCACCCAGTTGTCGGTCAGGCCGATGGGAAATCCGCCCTCGACCGAGAACGTCATCGCGCTGCCTTCGGTGGCCAGGCGTGCCCCTTGCTCGTTGCGGCTGAAGCCGCTGACCCGGCCGCCGCTGGCCGACAGGTCGACGTGCCAGCCTTGGGCACCGGTCAGGCTGTAGTAGGCCCCCAGGCTCTGGCCTTGCAGGTTGAGGGTGTCGCTGGTGGGGTCGGCGAGGGCGCGGCTGGTGACCAGCCCGCCGCCGTTGACCTGGATCTGTTTGACCCCGCCGATCAGGCCGATCCGTTGGGTGTGGCCGTTGTCGCTTCGCACCGTCAGCACCGCAGGGCCCTTGAAGTCGCCGCTGCCGGGCGTCGCGAAGCCGGGCGAGAGCACATCCAGCTGCGCCTGGCGCGAACTGGCGCCGTACAGCCGGTCCCAGGCGCCGGGGGCCAGGTCTTCGGTGATCAGGTGTTCGCCCTGGCGGTCGGGGCGCGGGTTCAGGCGTTGCGCCTCAGGGGTGACGAGGGTCGCGGGCAAGGTCATGACCGGTACATCCTTGCGATACCACGGCGTGGTCTCGTCCTGCGCAGGGCCGGCCTGCGCCTCCATGGACGAGCACAGCAGGATAGAGCTTGAAAAGGTGCAGAAGGTGATTGTGATCTCATGTGAGGTGAGTGAGGTTTTCATGGAGGTCAACCTTGCTATCGCATGCGCTGTCTCGCCTTGGCGTCTCTCCTACCCCGAATGAGGGGCGACCGAATGGAGCGGGGCGAACCGTGGCCGCCCGTTTTCGCGAGTGTCCGAAGGCCCGCCCCGGGTAGTGATTCCGGGGGTAGTAAGGTAGAGATAAGAAGACCTGCGCCAGTGCGTCAAGAAATTGGACGATAAGCGGTAGGCGCAAAACGGGCGCCACAAGCGATTGTTTAATGTGACTTATATAAGTTCTTGTTTGTGCGGCGTATCGCTCCGCGAGCACCCGCAGAGAGGCGTCCGGACAGCCGACAACCGGTCACCATTCGATGCGCAAGCCGAGGTCGGCGCTCATTTCCCGGCTGTCATTGCTGTCAATACTGCGGCTGTAGTCGGTACTGGCGTAAACGGCCACCGACGGCGCCAGCGACACCGTCACCCCAAGGCCCACCTGCGCGGTGGACGCCGCTTGGCGGGTGTCGATGCGATCGGCGTGGTCGAAGGTCACGCTGTCGGTGCCGGCGAACGTGCGCCACAGGTTGGCGCGCAGATAGGGTTGCACCGGGCGTCCCCAGACGCTGCCGTTGTCCTTGAGCCGTACGCCGAGGCGCCCGGTCCACGAATCGTCCGAATGAAACGAAACCCGCGCGACTCCGTCGTCCTGGCTGTCGAGGGCAATGTTCTGGTGGATCACCTGCACCTGCGGCTCGACGGCCCAGCCATCGTCCAGCGCCATCGGATAGCCCGACTCCACCGAGAGCGTCAGGGCGTGGCCGCGGTTGTCCAGTTTCAGGCCCCGGTCGGAGCGGCTGTCGCCCGAGAAGCGGGTGCCCATGGCCACGGTGTCCACGTACCAGCCCTGAGGGTCGAGCAGTGTCCAGTAGAGGCCGCCGCTGTCGCCCTCAAGCCGGACTTTGCCTGCCTGCTTGCCGGATATGCCTTGGTTGAACCCATCGACATCGCCCCGCAAGCGGCTGTGGCCGATGAAGAACCCCACGCGGTGGGTTCGGCCTTCGGCAGAGACCGAGTCCATCAGGTCATGGCCGACCTGGAACCCGGTGAGCGAGCCGTCCAGGCGTGGCGCGACGGTGCCGGCCCACGTGCGGTCGATCTGGTTGCCGTAGGCCCTGGCCCACCCGGCGCCGAACGTGGCGGGTTGCCCGGTGAGGCGTTGGTCGCCCTGGCGCTCGTGGTAGGTGCCCAGCGCGTTGAGGGTCAGGAGCGCGGCAACCGGGGGCAGCACCGACCAGGTCGGCACCTCCGGGCGGTAGAGCGGAATCGGCGCGGCGCCCGGAACGGCGACCGGCAAGGGCGCAGGCGTGGACACGGCGGGGGTGCCGGGGGAAGCGGCTGACGCAGTGACCGGTGCCGCGACCGGCACAGGCACCACGGGCACCGACAACGGCGGCAGCGCCGGGTCGGGATTGGGCACGCTGACGACCTGAGGCGCGACCACGGCCGAGCGCAAGTACCAGTTGTTTTCCGTCCCTACGGTGACGCCGCCCTTGAACAGGAAGTAGTCGTAGGCGCCGGCGGACACCGGGCCGCGCAGGGAAAACGCCGTGTTGTCACTGGTGGCGGTGCCCAGGGCCTGCACCAGCTCGATGCCGTTTTCCCGGGTCAGTGCGCCTGTACCCTGGAGGTTGGTCACCGCGATGACCGTCGTGCCGGTCAGGCTGCCGTTGTTCACCACCAGTCGGTCGCTGGGCGAGCCGTCACCGGCGACCTGGCTTTGCAGCCGCAGTTGGCCGCCGTTGCCGGCATAGTTGCCCTGGATCGTCAGGGTGTCGTCGGTGCGGGTGTTGTCGCGGGTCAGGTCGATGGCGCCGGCATTGTTGACGGTCACGGCCCGTCCTGCGACGGCGGGCGCCACTTCGCCCTGTGCGGCGCTCAGCACGCTGCTGGCGTCGATGTTCAGCACACCGCTGCCGGTTTGCGGGTCGCCCAGCACCAGCCGGGCGGCCGCCAGATCCAGCTGCGAGCCGTTGCTGAGGTTGACCGTTTCCCAATTGACGGCGCGCTGGGCGAGGGCGGTCCGGGTGTTGTCGTAGGTCAGCGTGTCTTGGCCGAGGCCGCCGTCGATGCGCGGCGTCGGGCCGAGGAGGGTGTCGTCGAGGTTGCGCAAGGTCGCGCTGTCGTCGTTGTCGCCCATCAGCACCGCGGAGCGGATGATCCCGCCGCCGTCCCACAGGAAGCGGTCGTTGCCGAAGCTGGTGCGCACTTCACCGACGATTTCGCCGCCGCTGACGGTCACGCTGTCGTCGCCGCCGCTGACGCTGAGGTTGCCGCCGATGCGGCCGCCGGACACGACGATGGTGTCCCTGCCGAAGCCGGTCACCAGATTGCCCAGGATCTGGCCGCCGGAGAGGTCGAAGACGTTGTCGTCCAGCTTCATGTCGACCCGGCCGATGGTGCCGCCGCTCATGCGGGCGGAGTCGCCGTCCTCGAACGCCCCGGCGATCGTGCCGCCGGTCATCGTGAATTGGTCGTACCCGTCGCCCTGGGCCAGCGAGGCGATGGTGCCGCCGTTCATGATGAACGTGTCCACGCCGCTGTGCTGGTGCACCTCGCCGGTGATCCGCCCGCCGTCGATCTGCAGCACGTTGGCGCCGTCGCCCATGTCGAGGTCGCCCTGAATCGTACCGGACTGCATGAGCACCCGGTCGGCACCGCCGCCGAAGGTGATGTTGCCGGGCACGTTGCCGTTGCCGCCTGTGGGGAATGTCAGGCTGTTGTTGCCGGAAAGGTCGGTGAGCGGGCCGCTGCCGGGGCTGTCGCAGACGTAGCGGTCGTCTCCCTGCGTCGGACTGAAGGCGCAGGCGGCGAGGGCGCCCTGCGGCAGGAGTGAGGCGAGCCCGATCGAAAGGGCCAGCCGTGCGATGGCGTACGGTGCAGGAAAACCGGGCGATTTCATGCCGTATCCCCGTCCATTGGCGCCGGTGGACAGCGCAATGCCTGCACCCTAACAAGGCTTTCCCAAGGTGCCTACTGTCAGGTCTGACAGGTGCGGCGGGGTATCAGATGCGCACCTCCACGGCCAACGGCAGGTGATCCGACAGGTGCGTCCACGGTTTGTTGCCGAGGATCTGCGGGTCATGGCTGCTGGCGTTGCGCAAGTAGACGCGGTCCAGGCGCAGCAGCGGGAAGCGGGCGGGGTAGGTCTTGGCCGGGCGGCCGTGGTGGCGTTCGAAGGCTTCATGCAGGTAGTTGCGCCGGCCCAGGGCGGCGTTGCCTTGCAGCTGCCAGTCGTTGAAGTCGCCGGCGATGATCACCGGCGCGTCGTCGGGAAGGGACTCCAGCAGTTGGCAGAGCAGTTGCAGCTGCAATTGACGATGGCTTTCCAGCAGGCTCAGGTGCACGCAGATGGCGTGCACCGCCGGGTGCCCCGGCACGTCCAGCACGCAATGCAGCAGGCCGCGCCGTTCGGGGCCGGTGATCGAGACGTCGAGGTTGCGGTATTCGCGGATGGGATACTTGGAGAGCAAGGCGTTGCCGTGGTGGCCGTCGGGGTAGACTGCGTTGCGCCCGTAGGCGAAATCGCTCCACATGCTGTCGGCCAGAAACTCGTACTGCGAGGTCGGCGGCCATTCGTTGTAGCGGCTGGAATGGCGCTCATGCTCGCCGACCACCTCTTGCAGGAACACCAGGTCCGCCGACGTGCTGCGCACCGCCTCGCGCAGTTCCGGCAGGATGAAGCGCCGGTTCAGCGCCGTGAACCCCTTGTGCGTATTGACCGTCAGCACCCGCAGCCGGTGGATGGCGGGCGGGTCGGCGGGCTGGACATTGCGGCTGTGACGCTCGGGATCGCTGGACACGTTCGCTCCTCTGAATCATGGCATGCCTGTGCATGCGACTGACCGCAGGCCAGGCAGTTCATTTTGCCTGCGCACGCCTTCGCGCCGCAGGCGGCTCAGACAAGGACGATTTCGTAGGGCAGGCGCATGCGTTCCAGGATCACCTTGGGCAGCAGCGGCTCCAGGCCCACCGCCGGCTCGCCGTTGAGCTGGCTGGCGTAGGCGTGGGTGGCGTGGCTCTTGCGCGCCACGGTCCAGGTGTCGAGCCGCAGCTTGCGCGCCCGCTGCCAGGGGATCAGCGCATGGTCGCGCTCCGGCCAGTGCCACGCCCAGACCGGCACGTCATGGAACGTGGCACCGGCCCTCTGGGCGGCCTGGGCGCTGGCGCGGCCCACCGCCTCATGGTCGGGGTTGCCGTCTTCGCACCAGGTGCTGAACACCACGTCGCCGGGGCGCAGGTAGCGGCTGATGAAGTCGGTCAGCTGGGATTCGTGCTCGATCAGGGCATTGTCGGCGAAACCGCCGCGCACCCACTTGAGGCTGTGCATCGGCAGGCCGAGGCGGCGCAGGGCCTCGACGCTTTCCTGCGGGCGGAACACGCTCAGGCGTTTCTCCGACCACTGGCGCGAGCCGGGGTGGCTGGCGCTGCCGTCGGTGATCGAGAGCAGTTGCAGGGGATGGCCCAGGCCGCTCAGCAGTTGCAGCAGGCCGCCGCAGGTCACCACTTCATCGCCCGGATGAGGGGCGATCACCACCGCGCGGGCGCCGGCGGGCACCAGGCTTTGGGTGTTGATGACGGGGATGTGTTCGATTTGCGGCGCGCTGTTCCAGATCTGCGCCGGCAGTCTCTGTTCACTCAGGGATAACGGTTTCATGGGTGCTACGTCCTTGTTGTGCGTTGCCCGCAGCCGAATGCGGCGCTTGAAATCCGGGTGCCGTCCGGTCTGTTGAGGCAGTGGGTTGCCGTGCGACGCTCCGAGCCCTGGATTGCCGCGATGCAGAGTATTGCTCAAGAAGCGCGGTTCGTCGCGCTGCAGATCAATCTGATCTGCTTTTTTTTGTCTTGCCTGTGTCGTGTGTCGCAGTTGGCCCCGTGAATCCGGGCGTTTGCTCATTCGTCTTGCTCATGCTGCAGCTCGAACAGCAGCAGCGAGCGGCCGGTGACCGAGTAGCGATGACCGAACGCGAACCGTTCCTGTCCGCGCACCTGCGGCTGGTGGGTGTCGACCAGGCAGATCCAGAAACTGCCTTCAGGCACGTCCGGCAGCGTGAAGTCGACGATGTCGTGGTGGGCGTTGACCACCAGCAGCAACGTCGCATCGCCGCCCTTGCGGCGGATCCCGGTTTCCTGGGCGCGGCCGTCGAGCAGCATGCCCAGGCAGCGGTTGTGCGCGTCGTGCCAGTGTTCGGTGGTCATCTCGCTGGCGTCGGGGGCCAGCCATGTCACGTCCTTGACCCCGATGTCCTCGTTGTAGTTGCCCACCAGGAAACGTCCCCGGCGCAGGATCGGGTAGGTCAGGCGCAGTTTGATCAGGCGCTTGACGAACTTGAGCAGGGCCTTGCCGTCATCGCTCAGATCCCAGTTGACCCAGCCGATCTCGCTGTCCTGGCAATAGGCGTTGTTGTTGCCGTCCTGGGTGCGGGCGAACTCGTCGCCGGCCACCAGCATCGGCGTGCCCTGGGCCAGCAGCAGGGTGGCGAAGAAGTTGCGCATCTGGCGGTGGCGCAGGGCGTTGATCTCGGGGTCGTCGGTGGGGCCTTCGACGCCATGGTTCCAGGACAGGTTGTGGTTGCTGCCGTCCTGGTTGTTCTCGTCGTTGGCCTCGTTGTGCTTGTCGTTGTAGGACACCAGGTCGTTGAGGGTGAAACCGTCGTGGGCGGTGACGAAGTTCACCGACGCATAGGGCCTGCGCCCGCGCTGGTTGAACATTTCGCCGGAGGCGGTCATGCGGTTGGCGAAGTCGGCGAGCTGGCCTTCGTCGCCTTTCCAGAAGGCGCGCACGGTGTCGCGGAAGCGGTCGTTCCACTCGACCCAGCCCGGCGGAAAGTTGCCGACCTGATAGCCGCCGGGGCCGCAGTCCCAGGGTTCGGCGATCAGCTTCACCTCGCTGAGCAGCGGATCCTGGCGGCAGGCCACCAGGAAGCTGTGGCGTTCGTCGAAGCCGTCGTGGTAGCGGCCCAGGATCGTCGCCAGGTCGAAGCGGAAGCCGTCCACGTGCATCTCGCCGGCCCAGTAGCGCAGCGAGTCGGTGACCATCTGCAGCACGCACGGGTGGCTCAGGTCCAGGGTGTTGCCGGTGCCGGAATCGTTGATGTAGAAGCGCTTGTCGTCGGGCATCAGCCGGTAGTACGAGGCGTTGTCGATGCCGCGCATCGACAGGGTCGGGCCTTGTTCGTTGCCTTCGGCGGTGTGGTTGTAGACCACGTCCAGGATCACCTCCAGCCGGGCTTCGTGCAGGTGCGCGACCATCTCCTTGAATTCGGCGATCTTTCCGCTGGCCAGGTAGCGCGGGTCCGGGGCGAAGAAGGCCAGGCTGTTGTAGCCCCAGTAGTTGGTCATGCCCTTGTGCAGCAGGTGCTGGTCGTTGACGAAGGCATGGATCGGCAGCAGTTCCACCGTCGACACGCCGAGCTTGCGAATGTGGTCGAGCACGTCATCGACCATCAGCCCGGCGAAGGTGCCGCGCACGTTCTCCGGCACCGAGGGGTGGCGCATGCTGAAGCCGCGCACGTGGGTCTCGTAGATGATCGTCTTGTCCCACGGCACGTTGACGCGCTGATCGTGGCCCCAGGTGTGCGCCGGGTCGATGACCTTGCACTTGGGGACGAAGGGCGCGCTGTCGCGTTCGTCGAAGCTGAGGTCGGCGTCCGGATGGCCGATGGTGTAGCCGAACAACGCCTCGGACCATTTCAGCTGGCCGATCAGCTGTTTGGCGTAGGGGTCGATCAGCAGCTTGTTGGGGTTGAAGCGGTGACCGTTGGCCGGGTCGTACGGACCGTGGACGCGGTAGCCGTAGATCAGCCCCGGATGGGCGTCGGGCAGGTAGCCGTGGAAAATCTCGTCGGTGTATTCCGGCAGTTCGATGCGTTCGAGCTCGACTTCGCCTGCGTCGTCGAACAGGCACAGCTCGACCTTGGTGGCGTGGGCGGAAAACAGGGCGAAGTTGACGCCCAGGCCGTCCCAGGTCGCGCCGAGCGGGAAGGGCCGGCCTTCGCGGATGCGGGTGGGTTCGGTGTGTGTGGCGGGCTCGGTCTGCTTGGGACGGGTCATGCCAATGCTCCTGCAAAACGGGAAGGGGCGGTTCGGTCACCGTCTTCCCTGTGGGAGCGCGCCTGCTCGCGATGGCGTCGTGAATGGCGACATCGGCGGTGGAGGGCCGTCCGCAATCGCGGGCAAGCCCGCTCCCACAGTGATTGGGTCAGTGATCTATATGTCAGGCCACCGGCGGCTTGCGCGGGGCCCGGGGCTTTTTCTCGGTCGCCTTTTCGCCCGGCGGAAGGACTTTGGCGACGCCGGCCGGTTTGACCTTGGCGGGGGCCTTGGGTTTGGTCGCGGCGGGTTTGCCGGCGGCCTTCGGCGGTTTCGTCGGCGCCAGCGCCTCGGCCTCCGCCAGCTTGCACGCCATCTCCCAGTGGCGCGCTTCCTGGCCTTCGGGTTTGCCTTCGGATTCCCAGATCTGATAGGCGAACTCGCGGATGCGTTTATCGTCGTTACTCATCGCAATGCTCCTGGACTGAACTCATGCTTTAGAAGAGTTGGATAAACAGATTGACCGGGATCTCCCCCAGCGCGGCGCTGACGTACAGCTCCCTGTTTTTTGTGACTGCCCCGCTTGAGAAAAGTCCCTTCAGGTTTGTTTCCCCGGGGGCGAACGGCAGCATCACCCGGGTGTCGCCCCAACGCAGCGCGTCCACCTGGGGCACGGCACCGTTTTCCAGCAGGGCGGCGCAGCGGATCGGCACCACGATGATGGCCCGCTGTCCCTCATGCTCGCGGGCGAACGCGAGCACGTTGTGCGCCTGGCTGCCCAGCACCTCAAGGGCCTGATAGGAACCCCGGCGAAACAGCTCGGTGTGTTCGGCGCGCCGTTGCAGCGCCTGGGCGATCAACGCCTGCTTGAGGCGCCCGTCGCGCCACTGCGTCAGCAACTGCGCAACCGGCACGTCGGCCTGCAACGCCTGCTCCCGCGCCGGGTAGTCCACCGGCCGGCGGTTGTCCGGATCCACCAGGCTGAAGTCCCAGAACTCGTTGCCCTGATACAGGTCCGGCACCCCCGGCACGGTCATGCGCAGCAAGGTTTGCGCCAGCCCGTTCAGGGCGCCGGCGGCGGCGATGCCGTTGACCGACTTGGCCAGCGCGGTCCGCAGCAGTTCGCCTTCGGGGGCCAGCAGCAGTTGTTCGGCGAAGGTGTGCGCGGCGTGTTCGTAGGGCTCGTTCGGCGAACTCCAGCTGCTTTGCAGCTTGGCTTCGCGCAGGGCCTTGCGTTGCCACTGGACGATGCGCCCGGCGTACTCGGCCATGGACGCGTGATCGTCGAGATCCAGCTGCAACGGCCAACTGCCGACCAGCGCCTGGTAAAGGATCAGTTCGTCGCCGGACGACGGCACCTGGTCACCGCTGCGCAGGGGGCGGGCCAGGGCGCGCCACAGCTCGACCTGTTCGGCGTACCACGGGCCGCGCTCGCTGATCGCCGCCAGGCGCGCGCGGGTGTCTTCGCCGCGTTTGTGGTCGTGGGTGGCGGTGGTCAGCAGGTTGTCGGGAAAGCTCGCCAGACGCTGTCGGTTCGCCTCGTGGAAGTCGCTGACCGGGGCGCTGAAGCGTTCGGTGTCGTAACCCACGTCGTTGCGCGACAGCAGCACCGCCGAGCGGTACAGCGCGGTGTCCTCCACGGCTTTGGCGGCGGTGGGGGAGGTCAGTTGCTGAAAGCGCACGCAGGCATGGCGCAGGATCTTGCGCGGGCGGCCCCGGGGCCTGCTGCGCCAAGGGTCGCCGCCGAGCCAGCGGGCCAGGCACTCGAGCACCGGCCAATCGCTTTCGCCCAGGCTTTGGCGTGCGCCTTCCAGGGCTTGCCCGAAGAACACCTCGTCGCGGGCCGGACGCCCCAGCGGGCCGATGTAGGTGCGGTACACCGGGAAGTGCACGATCAGCGCCTGCAACGCCCGGCGGATCGAGCCCAGGGTGAGGTCGCGGGTCATCAGGTCGTCCCGCGCCACTTGCAGCAGGGCTTGGGCGACGCTCTCGCAGTCGCTGGCCAGCGAACCGTTAAGGATCTGCTGCCGCGCCAGTTGCGCTTCTTCGACGAACGCGGCGGGCCGCTCCGTGCGACGCTGCCAGAGTTCGCCGAGCACGTGCTCGCCGGCCGGGTCATGCTGCAGCAGCGATAGCTGGTTCATGAACTCGTAGCCGGTGGTGCCGTCCACCGCCCAGTCGGCGGGCAGCGTTTCGCCGGGGCCGAGGATCTTCTCGACATAGATCGGCAAGCGGCGCCCCGGCGTCAGCCGGTCCAGCCTTCTGCGCAGCTTGCGGCAGTAGCTGCGCGGGTCGGCCAGGCCGTCGATGTGATCGATGCGCAAACCGTCGACCAGGCCTTCGGCGATCAGGCGAAAGATCGTGCCGTGGGTGGCCTCGAACACCGCAGGCCGCTCGACCCGCAGGCCGCCCAGCTCGTTGACATCGAAGAAGCGCCGCCAGTTGATGTCATCGGCGGCGGTGCGCCAGCTGGCCAGCCGGTAGCTCTGGCGCTCCAGCAGGCGGTGCAGGCGGGCGAAGCCTTCTTCGGTCTTCGAGTCGTACAGCGTCAGGTTGCGTTCGATGGCCTGCAGGATCGGCCCGTCGTTCGCCAGTTCCGCCAGTTCTTGCTTGAGCGGGATCGACAGCGAGCGGGCGTCGCTCTGGTAACTGAGCGCCTCGAAACGGTCGGCCAGCGCCTTGAGCCGAGACCGGCGCTCCTCGTCCAGCGATTCGTCGGGCTTGAGCAGTTCGCCGTAGTCGCTGGGGCAGACCGGGAAGCGGTGTTCGTAGTGTTCGACGTGGAAGGCGCCGGCATCGAAGGCCAACGGCAGGGTGGCTTCCTGCAACGCGACGCCGTAGTCGCTGCCCAGGAACGGCAGCAGCAACTGGCCTTCCATCAACGGGTCGGGGGAGTGCCACTGGATGTCGAAGAACTCGCCGTAGGGGCTCAGGCGTCCCCATTCCAGCAGGTCGAGCCACCACGGGTTGTCGCCGCCGCCCACGGCCATGTGGTTGGAGACCACGTCCAGGATCAGGCCCATGCCGTGCTCGCGCAGGGCCGCCACCAACTGGCGCAGCGCCGCTTCGCCGCCGAGCTCCGGGTTGACCCGGGTCGGGTCGACCACGTCGTAGCCGTGCAGGGAGCCGGCCCGTGCGGCGAGCAGCGGCGAGGCGTACACATGGCTGATGCCCAGCCGGGCAAAATACGGCACCAGCGGGATCGCCTGCGCGAGGGTGAACCCCTTGTGGAACTGCAGCCGCACCGTGGCGCGCAGCGGCCGGGCCGGCGGCGCGCTCATCGGTCACGCTCGGCGGCCTGCAGGCGAGCGCAGGCGAGCAGTTCCAGGCGCCGTGCGGCGTCCGCGCCGTCGAGCAACGCTTCGCCGAGGCCCGGCAAGCGCCTCGACCAGTTGGGGTGGGAGTCGAGGGTGCCGGGCAGGTTGGCTTGCTCGTCCAGGCCCAATGCATCTTCCAGCGGCAACAGCACCAGCGGCGCCCGGGTATGGCCGAGGAAACGCACGCTGGCGTCCACCACCTGATCGGCCTCGTGGGATTCCTCGCGAAAGTTCTGCGGATCCTGGCTCAGGGCGGCGCGCAGGCCTTCGCGCTCCCGCTCGCGGTAGCGGCGCCAGTCGATTTCGCCGTTGGCGTCGATCAGCCCCAGGCGCGCGTTCCAGTCGATGTCGCGGCCGTGCCACCAGCCGTTGAGCGTCGGCAGGTCGTGGGTGCTGGTGGTGGCCAGCGCGTTGTCGGGCCAGTCGAGGATCGGCTTGAAACGGGTGTTGTCCTGTTCGAACAGCAGCACGCGCATGCCGAGCATTCCCCGGGCGCTGAGCTTTTCCCGCAGCCCGTCGGGCACGGTGCCCAGGTCCTCGCCCAGCACGATGGCCTGATGGCGGTGGGACTCAAGCGTCAGCAGGCGCAGCAGGTCGTCCACCGGGTAGTACAGGTAGGCGCCGTCCGCCGGGGCCGAGCCGTTGGGGATCACCCACAGGCGTTGCAGGCCCATGACATGGTCGATGCGCAGGCCGCCGGCGTGGGCGAAGTTGGCGCGGAGCATGTCGATGAAGGCGCGGAAGCCGTTGCGCACCAGGCCCTCGGGGGAGAATGCGGAGATGCCCCAGCCTTGGCCGCTGCGGTTGAGGATGTCCGGCGGCGCGCCGACCGTCAGCGAGGCGAGCAATTCGTCCTGGAAGCTCCAGGCCTGGCTGCCCGCGCCGTCGGCGCCCACCGCCAGGTCGGCGATCAGGCCGATGCCCATGCCGGCGCTGCGGGCGGCGGTCTGCGCGCGCTCCAGGCCGCGGTGGATCAGCCACTGGCAAAAGGCGAAGTAGCCGATGCGGTCGGCCTGCGCCTCGGCGAACGCCTTCAGCGCCGCGCCTTGCGGGTCATGCCACTGGGGCGGCCATTGGCGCCAGTCGAGGCTTTCGCCGTTGGCGGCGCGCATGGCCTGGATCGCCTCGAACCGGCAGTGGTTCTCCAGCGCTTCGCCGCCGGCATGGCGGAAACTGGCGAAGTCCGGATGCAGCGGGTGCTGGCCGGCGATGAACCCGTCGTACAGGGCCTGCAGCAGCGTTTGCTTGGCGTCGGCGGCGGCCGGCCAGTCGATCAGCGTGAGGTCTTCCAGGTGCCTGAAGCGGTCGCTCAGGCCGCTGCTGTCGATCGCATCGCGCAGGGCCCGCTCGCCCAGGATCATTCCCGGCGCGGCGTACAGGGCATTGAGGAACAGGCGGCTGGACGGCGAATAGGGGCTGTAGCGCCCGGTGTCGGCACTGAACATCGCGTGCAGCGGGCTGATCGCCAAGGCATCGGCGCCGCGTTCGCCGGCCACCCGGGCCAGTTCCTCCAGGGCCTGGGTGTCGCCGAAGCCTCCGTCGCCGGGGCGGCGCAGGCCGTACAGTTGCACGCTCAGCCCCCAGGCGCGGGGAACCGGTTGGTCCACCGCGTCGGCGACGGTGTAGCAGCGCGGCGGCGCCACGGCCAGGGTGAAGCGCTGGCCGGCGATGTGCACGTTTTGGTAGCCCACCGGAACCAGGCCCGGCAGCCGGGCCTGGTCGTCCAGCCTCAGGGACAGGCGTGCGCCGTCTTCAAGGTGGATTTCGCAAGGTGTGTCGGCCTCGAAGTAGCGGGCCAGGTCCAATGGCGTATCGACATCGACGGTCAACAGGGGCGGCAGGCGGCGTTCCTGCTGGCGTTGCTGCAGCTCCAGCAGGCTGGCGTCGATCTCCTGGGCGGTGCCGGCCGGATGGCCGAGTTCGGTGAGCACCGCGCGCAACACCGCCGGAGCGACCTTCTGCGGGCGGCCGTTGGCGTCGATCCAGTCCACGGCGAGGCCTGCCCGGCTGGCGAGGATTTCCAGTTGCGCATCACTCATGCACGCTCTCCGTCAAAGGGGGCAAAGGGGTGGCGGCCGTGAGGCTGACCAGCGCGCAGTGCGCAGGCAGCAGGCCCGGTTCGGGCCACTCGTCGGCGGTTGCCGGGAACAACCGCCGGGCGTCAGGGCGTGGAGGGTTGACCTGCGGCGAGTCGCTCAGGTTCAGGTCGATTCGCAGTTCGCTGCCGTCGCCCAGCCGCCAGCGTGCGCTGACGGCGCCATGGCCGAGTACTTGAGTGCCCAGGGCCTGGGTGCCGGGCAGGTGCGGGATGATGTGCCGGTGACGCAGCTGCAGCAGCTGCCGGTACAGCGCCAGGGTGGCGTGTTGCCGGGGCGTGGCGGTGCCTGCCGGCCGTGGTTGCGAAGCGAGGAAGGTGCGTTCGGCGTTGGGGTCGGGAATCCGCTCCCGTGCGTGCGGGTCGGCGAACGCGCTGAAGGCGGCGAATTCGTTGCGCCGGCCTTCGCGCACAAGTTTCGCCAGTTCGCCGTGATGGCTGGTGAAGAACAGGAACGGCTGTTCGGCGGCGTATTCGTCGCCCATGAACGTCAACGGAATCATCGGCGACAGCAGGAGCAGCACCGTGGCGGCTTGCAGCGCCTTGGGCGCGGCCAATTGATGCAGGCGCTCGCCTAGGGCGCGGTTGCCGATCTGGTCGTGGTTCTGCAGGAACAGCACGAAGGCCGTCGAAGGCAGGTGTTCGCTGGGCTCGCCCCGTGGCGTGCCGTGGCGGGAGATGTCGCCCTGGAACACGAAGCCCTGGCTCAGGCACCGGGCCAACTGTTCGGTCGGGTGTTCGGCGAAGTCGGCGTAGTAGGCGTCGGTCTCGCCGGTCAGGAGTACGTGAAGGGCGTTGTGGCCGTCGTCGTTCCACTGGGCGTCGTAGGCCTCTTCGAGCAAGCTGGCCTGATTTTGTTCGTTTTCCAGGGTCAGCCAGACGTGGCGGGCCGGATCCACCTGCCGGCGCACGCGATGGGCCAGTTCCTGGAGGAAGTCCGGATCCTCGATGGCGTGCACCGCGTCCAGGCGCAGCCCGTCGAAGCGGTACTCAAGCAGCCACATCAGCGCGTTTTCGATGAAGAAGTCCCGCACTTCGCGGCGGCGGAAGTCGATGGCCGCGCCCCAGGGCGTGTGCTTGTCCTCACGGAAAAAGCCCTTGGCGTAGCGGTGCAGGTAATTGCCGTCGGGGCCGAAATGGTTGTAGACCACGTCGAGGATCACCGCCAGGCCATGTCCGTGGGCGCTGTCGATCAGGTGTTTGAGGTGTTCCGGCGTGCCGTAGGACGCCTGCGGGGCATAGGGCAGGACGCCGTCGTAGCCCCAGTTGCGCTCACCGGGAAACTGCGCGACCGGCATCAGCTCGATGGCGGTGAAGCCGAGCCCCGCGAGACGTTGCAGGTGCTGCTCGACCTCGGCGAAACCGCCCATGGCGCCGACGTGCAGTTCGTGGATCACCGCTTCGTTCCAGGGCCGGCCGTGCCAGGTGGTGTGCCGCCAGGCATAGGCATGGGGGTCGACCACCACGCTGGGCCGCGTAAAACCACCGTCCTGCGCCCTGGAGGCCGGATCCGGCACCTCCAGTTCGCCGTCGATGCTGAAGCGGTAGCGGCTGCCGGCCGGACACGGGGTCTTGATCACGAACCAGCCGTCGGCCTGGGGCAGCATCGGCAGCGAGCGGCCGCCGTCCAGTTCGACGCTGACGTAGAACGCATCCGGCGCCCACAGGGCGAACTGCGTGTGCCCGGTCTCCAGCAGGGTTGCGCCGTGGGGCCAGGTTTCAAGGGACCGTGACGGCATCGCTGACAACCTCCCTGGTTATTTGTGGCTCGCTTTGCCCAGCGCCTTGGCCACCAATTGCTCGTAGAGTTCGGCGTAGGGCTCGACGGCCTTGCACCAGTTGAACGGCGCGGCCATCGCCCGGCAGCGCATGGCGTTGAGCAGGCCGGGGTAGGCGAACACCTTGAAGGCGCGGCTCAACGCTTCGCGGTAACTGTCGGCCGTGGATTCGTTGAACAGGAAACCCGTGACGCCGTTCTCGATGGTATCGGCCAGGCCGCCGGTGTTGCGCGCCACCGGCAGCGAGCCGAAACGCTGGGCGTACATCTGGCTCAATCCGCAGGGCTCGTAACGCGAGGGCATCAGCAGGAAATCGCTGCCGGCGAACATCCGCCGGGCGTCGGTCTCGTTGAAGCCGATGCGCACGCCGATCCGCCCCGGAAAGCGCAACGCCAGTTCACGCATGGCCTGTTCCTCTTCCGGTTCGCCGCGGCCGATGATCGCGATCTGGCCGCCGTTGCGTACTATGTACTCCGACACCGCCTCGGTCAGGTCCAGGCCTTTCTGGTAGACCAGCCGCGAGACCACGGCGAACAGCGGGCCGTCGCAATCGTCCAGGCCGAACAGCTCGCGCACATGGGCGGCGTTGGTCGCCTTGCCGTCCCAGTCGCCGATGGCGAACGGCGCGAACAGGTGCGGGTCGGTCGCCGCGTCCCAGCTCTCGTCGATGCCGTTGGGGATGCCGCTGAGCAGGCCTTGCTGGGTCTTGGCGGCGAGGAAACCGTCCAGGCCGCAGCCGAAGTCCGGCGTGGTGATCTCCTGCGCATAAGTGGCGCTGACCGTGGTGATGTGGCTCGAATAAGCCATGCCGGCCTTGAGGAACGACATCTTGCCGTAGAACTCCATGCCTTCCTGTTGCAGGGCATGGGCGGGGATGCCCAGTTCCGGGCAGGAGCCCAGGCTGGTGACGCCCTGGTAGGCCAGGTTGTGGATGGTGAACAGGGTCGGGGTGCGCTGCCCGCGCCAGTGCATGTAGGCGGGGGCCAGGCCGGCGGGCCAGTCATGGGCGTGCACCAGGTCCGGGCACCAGTGGATCTGCGCCAGGTTGGCGGCGATGTCGGCGGCGGCGAGGCCCAGGCGGGCGAAGCGGATATGGTTGTCCGGCCAGTCGCGGCCGTTGTTGGCGCCGTAGGGCGAACCCTCGCGGGCATAGAGTTCGGGGCAGATCAGCACATAGATGACCAAGCCGTCGGGCATGTCCATGCGCCCGATCTTGCACGGCGGCAACGCCGCGTGGCCGCCCAGTTCGCCGACGACGTGGATCGGGTTTTCGCTGTTCATCACTTGCGGGTAGCCGGGGATCAGCACGCGGACATCGTGCAGGTGGGCCATGGCCCGGGGCAGGGCGGCGGAGACGTCGCCCAGGCCGCCGGTCTTGACCAGGTCGGCGATCTCCGAGGTGACGAACAGCACTTTCTTGCGGTTGGGGTTCTGGCCGGTCGCGGGCGTCAGCGGACGGGCCACCGGGGCGTTGATCGACCGGCTGCCGGAAACGGTCATGGCGTTCGCGTCGCCGAGGGACGAATGGGCACGCTCTCCCTGAATATCCAATGCCGCTCTGATCATTTGAATCTCCCGTGTCTTTGAACTGATTCTTGTCTGGAACAAGCGATGTCCATGGCCGGATCCTGTGGCCGGGCGCAAACGCGCCATGCATCGGAGAGCACACGCTACCCAACACGCGCAAGCAGAATGGGTGAAGAGGCCATTGCAAGAGTCGAACCAGCCGCCTTGGCCCTGTCTTTCTGATGACCTGTCGCGATCAGCAAAAGTTTCTATTGTTTTTCTACTTTGTGACCGGTCGGTCTTGTGCCGCGAAAATCAGTCTAGGCCAGATCCTAGAGCGGGCCATGACAAACGCATGAATTGTTTGACAATCCGTTTCCGGGCCTTGGAAACCGTGGGCTGCGGGGCGAGACGCACCGACGAAGTGCAGGTTTTGCGGCGGGCTTGGCCCCAAGTTGGTGACCGGTCAGTCACGATTCCGGGCGCGGGGAAGGGGCAGGTGCACTATTGCGGTGCGGTGGGCGGGGAGACAGTCAGGCATCATCGCGGGCAGGTTCGTGGCTACAGCATTCGACTGTAGACGCGTGCCTGCCCGCGAGGGCGGCGTCAGTTGAGCAAGCGCAGCGGTTCACCGGCGGCCCAGGCCTGAATGTCTTCGATCATCTGCGAAAAGAACAGGCTGTAGTTCTGCCGGCTGACATAACCGACATGAGGCGTGGCCAGTACGTTATCCAGCGTGCGCAACGGATGCAGCGCCGGCAGCGGCTCCTGGTCGAACACGTCCAGCGCGGCCCCGGCGATCTGGCGCTTCTGCAAGGCCTTGATCAGCGCCGCTTCGTCGACGATCGGGCCCCGCGCCGTGTTGACCAGCAACGCCGTCGGCTTCATCCAGCCCAATGCCTGGGCATCCACCAGGCCGCGGCTGCGCTCGCCGAGCACCAGGTGCACCGACAGCACATCGGCCTGTTCGAACAGTGCCTGCTTGCCGACCAGGGTGACGCCGGCCTGCGCCGCGCGTTCGGCCGTGAGGTTCTCGCTCCAGGCGATCACGCGCATGCCGAACACTTGACCGAACTGCGCCACCCGCTGACCGATGGCGCCAAGGCCCAGGATGCCCAGGGTCTTGCCGTGCAGGTCGCCGCCCAGGCCTTGCTGCCACTGGCCGGCGCGCAGGGCGTTGGCTTCGTTGACCAGGTTGCGGGTGGCGGCCATGACCAGCGCCCAGGTCAGTTCCGGTGCGGCGTGCTTGTAGCTGTCGGTGCCGCAGACCTTGATCCCCAGCCGGGCGGCAGCCGGCATGTCCAGCGCGGCGTTGCGCATGCCGCCGGTGACCAGCAGCTTGAGGTTCGGCAGGCGCCCGAGCAGGTCTTCGTCGAAGCGGGTGCGTTCGCGCATCACGCAGATCACGTCGAAACGGGCCAGGCGGGTGGCCAGGGTGGCGTTGTCCGCCGGGTAGTCGTGAAGGAACGTCACCTCGCCCAGCGGGTCCAGCACCGACCAGTCGACCACGTCGCGGGCCACGTCCTGCCAGTCATCGAGCACTGCAATCTGTACCGCCATCAGCCTTACCTCTTCAACGAACGGGAGGGGGGTTGTCCAGCCAGCCCAGCAGCGCCTGGTGGAACTGCGCGGGCTCTTCCATCTGCGGCGCATGGCCAAGGCCCGGGAACTCCACCAGCGTGGACTGCGGGATCAGCCGGGCGACCTGTTTGCCGAGCTCGTCGTAACGGCCGATCCGGGCTTTCACCGGCGGCGGAGCGATGTCCTTGCCGATGGCCGTGGTGTCCGACGTGCCGATCAGCAGCAGGGTCGGCATCTTCAGGTCCTTGAACTCGTAGTAGACGGGCTGGGTGAAGATCATGTCGTAGATCAGCGCCGAGTTCCAGGCGACCTGAGTCTTGCCCGGGCCGTTGCTCAAGCCCGCGAGCATGTCCACCCAACGGTCGAACTCAGGCTTCCAGCGGCCGCCGTAATAGGTGCTGCGCTCGTAGTCGCGGATGCCTTGGGCGGTGACCTTCAGTTCGCGCTGATACCACTGGTCCACGGTGCGGTAAGGGACGCCGAGGGCTTTCCAGTCTTCCAGGCCGATGGGGTTGACCAGCGCCAGCCGTTCGACCTGGTCGGGGTAAAGCAAGGCGTAGCGGGTGGCCAGCATGCCGCCGGTGGAATGGCCCAGCAGCGTGGCTTTCTGCACGCCCAGCGCCTTGAGCAATTGCTGGGTGTTGGCCGCCAGTTGCTGGAACGTGAACTGGTACTGCGCGGGTTTGCTGGAGGTGCAGAAGCCGATCTGGTCCGGGGCGATCACCCGGTAGCCGGCGTCGCTCAGGGCTTTGATCGAGCCGTCCCAGGTGGCGCCGCAAAAGTTCTTGCCGTGCATCAGCACCACGGTGCGCCCGTTGGCCTTGCCGTGGGCGGCGACATCCATGTAGCCCATCTGCAGGGATTGGCCTTGGGACTGGAAGGCGAAGTGCTTGAGCGCGTAGGGGTATTCGAAACCTTGCAGTTCGGGGCCGTACTGCGGGGCTTCGGCCAGTGCGGTCAATGGCAGGGCAGTCAACGGCAGGGCGGTGCTCAGGAACAGGCCGGGCAACCAGCGGCGGAGCGGGACGGGCATGGGACGGACTCCGGTGGAAATCGGCCGATGCTGGAACGGCCGGATTAGGGCGACGTTAAACACAGGCAATACCCGCACGGGAACGTTCAACCGGCCCAGCCCAGGGTCAGCAGGGCCAGCACCCCGTAGCGGGCGCCCTTGGCGAACGTGACGATGAGCAGGAAACGAGCGAGCGGTTCGCGCATGGCGCCCGCCACCAGCGTCAGCGGATCGCCGATCACCGGCAGCCAGCTGAACAGCAGCGACCAGCGACCGAAGCGCCGGTAGTGGGTACGGGCGCGGTCCATGTGCCGTGGGCTGACCGGAAACCAGCGCCGGTCCTGATACCGCTCAAGCCCCCGTCCCAGCCACCAGTTCACCAGCGAGCCGAGGACGTTGCCCACCGTCGCCACCGCCAGCAGGCCCCAGAGCCAGTAGCGGTCGCTGGCCAGCAGGCCCACCAGCGCCGCTTCCGATTGCAGGGGCAGCAAGGTCGCCGCCCCGAACGCGGCCAGGAACAGCCCGACGTACGCCGTGGCCATCAGTGGGCCGGGTAGTCCGCCACCACCACATCAGTGCCGTCCTTTTTCAGGCCGATGACCTGATAGGCGTCGCTCATGCCGTCCATCTCCATGCCCGGCGAGCCCATCGGCATGCCCGGTGCGGCCACGCCGAGCAGGTCGTCGCGCTGGCTCAGGGCCCGCACCTGTTCGGCGGGCACGTGGCCTTCGACGAACTTGCCGTTGAGGATCGCCGTGTGGCAGGACGCCAGGCGCGGCGGTACGCCGTGCTGTTGCTTGAAGGCGCTCATGTCGGACTCGACATGATCCTCGACCTTGAAGCCGTTGGCCTCCAGGTGGCTGACCCACTTCTTGCAGCAGCCGCAGTTGGCGTCGCGGTGGACTTCGATCGGGATGAGGTCGGCGGCCTGGGCCAGGGAAGAGAAGAGCAGGACGCCCAGGGCGGTCAGACGCAGGAGGTTTGGCATGGCAGGTTCTCGACTCGGGTGACGGCCAGAAAAGGAACGCATTCTGACCGGTTTTTCCGGCTCGGCATCAACGGAGTGTTTCCAATTAATACGAAGCGGGCTGACAGCATGATCCTAGATCAAGGCTGTCAGCCCGCTGAGCGCCAGATGACAAATCCGTCAGCCGCGCAAGGTTCACCGCACCTTGAACCGCCCCATGATCGCGCTCACCCGGCCGTTCGCCTCTGCCAGCTGGCGGGTGTTGAGTTCGCTGGCCTGGCCGCTCTGCACCAGTTCGTCGACCATCTGCCGGATCTGCACCATGCTGCGGTTGATCTCTTCGGTCACGGCGCTTTGCTGTTCGGCGGCGGTGGCGATCTGGGCGCTGAGGCTGTTGATGTGGCCGACGGAGCCGGCCATCTCGTCCAGCCCGGCGTTGACCCGGGCGGTGGCGTCAGCGGCCGACTGGCAGCTGGCCTGGGTGTTTTCCATGGCGCTGACCGACGAACTCACGCCCTGGGTCAGGCGGGTCAGCATTTCGTTGATTTCCGAGGTGCTGGCCTGGGTGCGGGCGGCGAGGGCACGGACTTCATCGGCCACCACGGCAAAGCCGCGGCCCTGCTCGCCGGCGCGGGCCGCTTCGATGGCGGCGTTAAGGGCCAGCAGGTTGGTCTGGCCGGCGATGGCGCCGATCACCCCGAGGATCTCGGTGATGCGCTGGGCGTCCTGTTGCATGCTTTCGACCTTGTGGGTGGCGCTGGCCACTTCGTCGATCAGCGCCACCACGCTGCCGGAGGCTTCGCCGACGACGACCCGCGAGCGGTCGGCGTTCTCGTTGGCGCGGCGGGTGAACGCGGCGGTCTCGGCGGCGTTCTGCGCGACGCTTTCGGCGGTGGAGCTCATTTCATTGATGGCCGTGACGGTCTGGTCGGTTTCCGAGGCGTGGCGCAACAGGATCTGGCTGGTATGCGCGGAGGTGCGTTGCAGGTTGTCCAGGCTCGAGGCCATGGCGCCGGTGGCCTGGGTCACTTCGCCGATCATGTTCTGCAGATAGGCGATGAACGCATTGACCGAATGGCCGATGGCCCCCAGTTCGTCCTCGGCGCGGATGGTGATGCGCCGGGTCAGGTCGGCGTCGCCGCTGGACAGGGAATCGATGTTGGCCTTGAGGGCCTTCATGCGCTGAATCAGTTGGCGGATGGCATAGACCTGCCACAGCACCAGCAGGATCACCAACGGAATCTGCAAGAGGCTCAGGGTGCCGAGCACGTCGTCGCGCTGGGCGGTGATGGTGCTTGTCGGCAGGGCGGTGGCCAGGAACCACGGGGTGCCTTCGATCGGGCGCATGAAGAAGGTGCTGGCTTCGCCGTTGTCGTCGAACTCGCTGCGCTGGGTCCGGTCGCGCTGCTGCAGGCCGGCCTTGACCTGGCTGGCGAAGGGCGAATTCAGCTCGCTGATGTTCTTGAGCACGATCGGGCCGCTGATGCGCGAGCTGTTGCTGATGATCTTGCCGTCGGCCTCGACGATCAGCATTTGCGCGTTGAGGTCCTTTTCCTTGCGCGCCACCAGGTCGTTGAAGAAGCCCAGCGTCACGTCGATGGTCGACACGCCCCAGGCCGCGCCGTTCTTCTGGATGGCCATGGCGCAGTTGGTGCGCGGCTCGGCGCTGGCGTCGTCCTTGTAGGCGGCGGCCCAGGCGCACTGGCCGCGCGGGGTCTGCATGCCGCCCTTGTACCAGCTCTGGTCGTAGTAGTTGGGGGCCGCGTCGCTGTTCCAGAAGGTGTTCACAGCCAGTTTGCCCGAGGCGTCGCGGTGCCAGAACGTGCTGAATTTGTTGCGTCCGGCCTCACGCTGGCCCGGCAGCGGCCAAATACCGCCGCCGAACACCTTGAGTTCGCCGTACTGATCCACCAGGCCCGGCAGCACCGTGTCGATGGCCGCGCTGTCGAGCAGGGGGACGGTCTGGGTGATGCTGCGTTGCTGGGCCTGGACCTTGTTCAGTTCGCCCTGGATCTGTTCGGCGACTTCGGCGATCCGGTTGAGCGCCACTTGCTCCTCGGTCTGGCGCAGCTTGGGCGCGACCAACTGACTGATGCCGACCACGGTCAACACAGAGAGCAAGAGGATGAATAGAACCAGAAACAACGTGTAGCGAGCCTGAATGGTGCGGAATGCGGGCATGAAGACCAGTCCTTGAGCGGCGATTCTTATTGTGGGCAGCGAAAAAAACACGCAGGTGTCCTTAGCTATCGTCGGCGTTTCGCGAAGCTTTAGGTACTTTCGTGCCAGAACGGCAGTGGGCGACAAACGGGCGTATCCGAACTGTTACAGAGAAACTAACCGAACCGTACGTTAGAGCAAAATAACTACTTCCGCCGTTCGCTTATGCCGCTCTGGGTCAATGGATTCGGGGTGTCCGTCATTTGTGTCAAGAATGTACAAGAATTGTAAAAAAGGACAGAAAACGGTTGGTGCTATCACTTTGCCGGCCGATACTCGCGTCCAATCAAGTCGTTCACCAAGGACTTTCCATGTTCATCCCGCAAGGAGCCCAATCATGACCGTCGGCTATACCGGCGCCTGGCAAAGCAAGGCAGGCTTGTTGGTCAGAGACACCCGTTCATCGAGCAAGCCCGTCTCCCAAAGCGTCAAGGTCAAGCAGATGCTCGCCCTGGTGGGCAACGACCCCACCGCGCTCAACACGGCGGAGATGGACAGGCAGCGCCTGCACAAGAACATCAAGGGGTTCGATCCGGAAAACGTTTCGCCCAAGCAACTGGGCACCCTGAGCACGTTCCTGCGCAGCCGCGGGCTGATCTCCGACATCACCGCGATGACCTTGCTCAACGCCGGCGACAAGTTCGACCGCTTCGGCGTCCAGAAGGATCCGGATGCCAAGTTCAACGCACTGGAGTATTTTGCCACCCAACTGGACACCATCCAGAACAACAACCTCAAGGGCAACAAGTACGCCAACGGGTTGATTCCGGAATACAAGAAAGCCATTTACGTGCTGCAGAACCTGAAGACGTACGGACAGGGCGGCGAACGTGCCCTTCCGAGCGACAAGGGCGTCAACGCCAAGGCGTGACGAACGACAAAGGCCCGCCCCCTCAAGGCGGGCCTTTTTTGCGTCAAGGCCGGGCGCTCCGCTGCAGGTCGTCCTGCAGACCCTGCATGTAAGGGCAGTGCAATGTCAGCGCGCATTGCCGAACGCCCCGGTGGAACAGCGCCAGCCAGCCGTTGCTCCCGTCATCCGGCGTCACGCCGCAAAACACGAACCCGGCCTGCGACAGGGTCTGCAGATCCGAGGCGAAGTCCTGCCCCAACCTGAGCCTGAGGGAAATCCGCCAGCGTTCCGGGAGGCCGATCAACTGCCGGGCCAACTCCGCGTCGAGCGCCTCAAACACCCCATCGTAGCGGTCGCCGCGCAAGCGCAGGCGTGCCGCGGGTCCGACCCAGGGCTCCGCTCGGTGATCCGTGCCGAAGACATCGCACAGGTGCTGCATGAGGCGCCGAGAACTGTGTGGCCAACGTTGTGCAGGCAGAGGCCGCCGATGGCCGGCGAGGGGCCGGTAACCGATGACGACGGACTCCGGTTCCGGATCGCCGACGGGCGAGGGCGCGTAGTCCGCAAACAGGGCGGTGCCGTGAAAACCCAGCGTCTCGGCCATGCGCTGGGTGTAGGGGTGCCGGGTCACTTGCTTGATCGTCACGCCCCGGTAGCCCATGGCCTCGGCTTGGGTCAACAGCTCCCGGCCCAGCCGTGTCGCGATGCTTCGGCCGCGGGCATCGGGGTGCACCACGCTCAGCGCCAGTTCGGCGGTGCGCCCGCCCTCGTCGCGGATCAGCGCCGCATGCCCCACCACCCGGTCAGCGCTCACCGCCAGCAGGGAGTGCCAGCGGCCATCCGTTTGGTTCTGGGTGATCATGCGGGGCAGATACACCTGGGGTTGAACGTAATGGTGTGCGTAGACCTCGCGGAACAACTGAGTCACGGCGGCCGCATCGTCGCTGCGGTAGCGCCGCAGAGTGACCGGCTCCATCACGGCTGCTCCTGGGGCTGATTTTGGTAGGGGCGCAGATCCACCACCCGCCGGCATTTGCCCGAGCGCGGATGGCGCAGCAACTGCTGCACCGTGCAGCGGCCGATGCGCAGCTCCAGCAAACCGTCGGCGATCAACCGTTCGATCTGCGGGTTCTGTGCGGTCAGCGCATCGCGCAGCGATTGTCCGGCGGTCCCGACATCCGGCTTTGAAGTGTCCGGCACCCAGTTCAGGCTGACGAAGTCCCGGCCTTCGCATTGCTCGATGAGCAGCTGCCAATCGTCACTGGCGGTGATGCGCCGCACGCACTCGCCGATGGCGTGCGGCTCCAGGCTCAGGATGCCGACCCGCACCCGCTGGCTGTCGCTGCTGCGGCCCGTCAGCGCGAATTTGCGCTGCGGCGTTCCGGGCGGCTCCCGCCAGCAGGCGCGGTCGCCGACCGGATAGCGGATCAACGGCATCAGGCGGCGGGTGAGGTTAGTGACCACCAGCCGGCCGGGGCGGTTGCAGGCTTCGATCGCTTCGCCCGTTTCCTCATCGAGGATCTCCAGCAGGCTGTGGCCGTCCGGCGTGCGGTGTTCATCCATCGCGCAATCGGGGTGGCGGGTGCCGATGAGCCCGGCATCGACGCTGGCGTAACCGATGGACGCCACGCGAGCCCGGGGAAAGGCCCGTTCGAGCAATCGCCGCTGGCCGGCGAATACGCTTTCGCCGCCGTAGAGCAAGGCCGTGACGCCCTCAAGCGTCTGGCCCCGGCCGGCGAGCCAGGCGGCGAACGTCAGCAGTTGCGCGGGCACGCCAGCCAATACGTTGATCCGATTGCGCACGACCGCCTCGGCCAGGGGCGCCGGATCCACGCTGCCGGTGAAGGGGTACTCGGTGATGGCGGTTCCGACGTGCGCGAGGGCATCGTGGACGAAAATGAAACTGGCATACAGATCGCCGACAAAGAACAGGTTGGCCACCCGGTCGCCGTGGTTCAGTTGCAGGGCCAGGCTGCGGCCGAAGTCCCGGGTCAGCATGTGCCATTCGTCACGGCTGAACACCGACAGCTTGCCGTCGCCGGTGGTGCCGCCGGTCTTGAACACCAGGGCGCCGTCTGCCTCACCCGTCAGCACCGGCCAGCGGTCAAGGTGTTGAGCGTCTTTCCAGTATTCGCCGGGATCGACGACCGGCAGTTGAGACAGTGAACCGAAGTCCCGGGGGGCGTCTGCATGAAGCAGTCGGTAGTAGCGCGAATGCCGACGGGCGAACGTCACCAGCCCGTTCAGCGTTGAAGTGCTCA
The DNA here is from genome assembly GCF_002112565.1 of Pseudomonas sp. R25(2017). Classification (NCBI taxonomy): domain Bacteria; kingdom Pseudomonadati; phylum Pseudomonadota; class Gammaproteobacteria; order Pseudomonadales; family Pseudomonadaceae; genus Pseudomonas; species Pseudomonas sp. R25(2017). The sequence continues at coordinate 31,215 of NZ_NEHZ01000022.1, read as the reverse complement.
GCATAATGTTCTCGACAGTGGATTCAGGGAGAGTGAGCGCTGCGCCAGCCATCAGCGGCGCGAGTCGATCAGCAATGGCGTCTTGCCGCTGTGCCGGTTGCGGGTGAACCGCTCGGCGGGGCACCTTTCGATCTCCAGCGTCAGCAATCCGGTGTCGATCAAGGTCGCCAGGATCGGGTAGCCCAGCAGTCGTTGGCGGGCATCCTCGACCGGCCGTTCGCTGCGGATCCGCAGGCGTTCGAGGCCGTCGGGGGCATGGTCGAGCAGCACCTGAAACGCCGTCTGCAGGTGCTGCGCAAGCTCGGCGAGGGAGATGAAGTCGGTGCCGATGCGAATGAGCTTGCCGTGGCGATCCAGCAGCTCGAAGCGCGGCGAAACCAGACCGCAGGCACAACGGCCTGGCACCCAGCGTCCGCTGTCGCCGATGTCATAGCGTTGCACGTCCTGGCTCTGAGCCCCGATCGAGGTGAACAGCAGGCGCCCGGGCTCCTGACCGTCCACCGGCCGGTCGGCATCGAACGCGACGATCTCCAACTGTTGGGTCTCGCTCATCAGATGAAAGATGCCATCGCCCGTGGCGCGGCAGGCGTGCCCCAAGGGGCCTGCGTCGACGCTGCCGTAAATGGCCGAGCGGATCAGCGAGACCCCGCAGCTGCGCATCAGCGCTCGGCTTGGCTCGCTCAGGTGCTCGCCGCCGGTGAACACCTTTTCCAGGCCGCCGTAGGCCCGCAGGCGTTCCTGTCCGTCGAGAAACAGGCGGTGCAGGGTGCTGGGCATGCCGACCAGCACCGTCACCCGCAGGCGAATGATCAAGTCCACGATTTCGCGGTAATCGTCATCGGCCGGGGCGCCCATGGGCAGGTGGGTGACGTCGAGCAGTTCCAGGGCCTTGGCGAAACTGAAGAATCCGCCGTACAGCCCGCCGCTGAAGAACAGGTTCATCACCCGGTCGCGGGCCGGTTCCAGGCCCGCCGCAAACAAACCGTCGGCGGTGGCGCGCATGTGCCGGCGGAAGTCGCGGTGGCTGAAACCCGCGAGCGCCGGGGCGCCGCTGCTGCCGCCGGAGCGAAAGTACAGCTGCGCCGCCGGGTCGACCGGTCGCTGGGTGAAGGCGTCCTTGGACAGGATCGGCCGCTCGCCGGGCGGCGGCGCGGCGGGCCCCTCATCCAGCGTGGTGCGGCTGCCCGACAGGGCCGCGGTCAGGCTGACCGACACTCGTCGGCTCAGGCGCTGCAAGGCGTAGACGCCATCGTGGGGTTCGCCGGGGTAGCCGTCATGGATGGACGGGGCCGGCGCAAGGCGGGTGACGCCGGCGGTGAGCAGCCGGCGCGACAGGTCGGCCACGTCCTGTTCGGCGCACTGCAGCGCGCAGCTTTGCAGCCTGTTGCGCCACGGCAGCAGGGTTTCAGTCAGCTGCGCACGGGGCACCGGGCAGAGGTGCACGGTGCGAAACAGCGGCGACGGTGTCAGCGGCTGGTCGTGGCTCCAGATCACCCGCCAATGCCGGCCGTCCCAGACGTGGCCGGTCTCTGCGGCGAAATGCCGGCCCAGCCGGGCCATCGCCGTCACGGTGGTGATTTCCGACGCCTCCTCAAGGGTCGGCTCAAGGATCGGCCAGTGCTGCGAGCGGCGTTCGAACGCCTGGGCCAGCGCCGCGCCGATCCGCTGCAGCAGCGCCGGATCGTCGCTGTCCACCAGCAGCCATTGCGGGCTGGAGCAGGCCTGTTGGTCGAGACGGCAGACTTCGTCGACCACCGCCTCCAATGCTGCCGGCGAGGCGCTGTCCGGGGTCAGGTACGCGAAGCTGATGCGGTGACCCCAGTCGATCCAGCGGCAGCCGGGCGGCAACTGTCGGCTGATCGCCTGCAACGCCGCTTCGCCGCCCCAGGCCGAGACGCCGTCGGCCCATTGGCACAGCTCGCGGGTTTGCGCGGTGGTGGCCGGCAGTACCGCCACATGGCCGGCGAGCAGGCCGTCGGGGGCGCAGTGCACCAGCGCGTGCAGCAGTTGTGCGGTCAGTCCCGTGTCGCTGGCGCTGGGGCGCAACCAGTTGACGTTGCCGGCCAGCAGGCTTTCGACCACGGCGCAGAAGGCCAGCAGCGGCGCATTGCCGGGGGTGATGTGAACCACCAGGCCCAGCGGGCTCCAGCGTTCAAAGCGCGATTGCCGGTAGTCGGTGCGGCGCAAGGAGTCCGGTTGCTCGCCGAGCTCGCGCTCGACTTTTTCGCGCAGCGCCGACGGCTGGCAGAAGTCGATCAGCGCCTGGCGTTGCTCGGCTTCCAGGATCGGCAGGGCAGAGACGTCCCGCAGACGTTCGGCAAGGGCGGCGGCTGCGGCGATCACGGTCGTTGATCGCACTGCGGTTGCCAGGCGTTGCGGCAGTTCGGTGCGCAGGTATTCGAGTGCGTCGCTGAGGGTGCAGTCGTCGCGCAGGTGTCCGTTGATCAGGTACATGTCAGTGGGTCTCCAACAGTTCGGCGGCGGCCATGGCGCAACTTCTGCCTGGGCTGGTGCCGGCGCGTCCGTGCAGTTCGAACCAGTCGCCGGTCAGGCCGCAGCCGCAGTCGGCGCCGGGGTGCAGGGTGGCGAGGTCGCTCATGACCACGGCATGGGCCGGGCTTGAGGTGATGTAGGGGGAAACGAAGCCCAGCAGGCCCGGACGGCCGTAGGGCTGGACGCGCAAGTCCGCCGGATCGCGCACGAACGCCTTGGCGTACACCGGCACATGAAAGCGGTGCCGGGCGCATTCGATGTAGGGCACCGCGTGCTCGACCGCGCCGTAGCCGTCGCGGCAGCGGGCCGGCGTGATGCCCAACTGTTGCTGAATGCGTCGGTAGAACTGCTGTTTGGGGATCTCTTCGCTGGCACGGGCCTTCCAGCCGCCGCCGAAGAACGCCAACGAGTCCGGCGGCAGCTGCAGGTCAGGCAGGCCCTGGGCGCTCATGTGCTGCAACGCTTGCCAGAGAAACGCGGGAAAGCCCAGGATGCGCACCGGCAGGCCTTCCTCGGCGAACGACTGCAGCGCCTGGACGACGCCGAACAGATCGAAGCGATGGCCGTCGGCGGTCGGGCGCAAGGCGTAGGCCACCCGGTGGGCCGGGGCGAACCGGCACAGGAACTGATCGGTGTAGGAGGTGCCCAGGCTGATGCGGCCCTGGGGCTCGTAACTGAGCAGCAGGTAATTGCAGGGCGCGTGCGGCGTGTCCCACCCGTAATGGCTGAAGATCCGGCCGACCATGAACTGCGCGGCCTCCAGGCTGCGCCGGTCATAGCGCATGCGGCTTTTCTGGCCGCGGGTGCCGGACGAGGTGAGTTCCAGGGCGTCTTCGCCGGTCGGGCTAAGCAGCATGCGGCGCTTGAAGAAGTTGGCGAACACCGGCGGCAGCCGCGACCAGTCATCGAGGCTGTCCAGATCCGCGACGGTCAGGCCGTTGGCCTGGAGCCAGGATTCATAGCCGGGCGTGTGCCGGGCATGGAACCGCGAGACTTCGGCCATGGCCCGGTCGAACAGGCCCGGCGGTACGGATTGCGGGCAATAGGGCTGCGTCAACGCGCAGAGCGCATCGCTGTGGGGGAAATGGAACACGGATTGTCCTTATTGTGGTGCCGCAGAAGTTCGGCCGTTTGGCTGGCCGCGAAGGAAACGGTGGAGCAGGGGCAGGCTGAGCAGGCCGCCCAGCGCGGCCCAGAGGGCAAAGGAGGCCAGCCGGGTGCCGCCGCCGACGGCGACGATGAGGGCGCCGCCGGCTCCCATGACGCCAATGGACAGCATGCCGGCGGCGGCGGACACCAGGCCTTTGCTGTCATCGCTGGAGAACAGCGCCAGGCGATACAGGGCGGCGTTGCTCATGCCCACGCCGAGGGCGTAGACCGAAAGCCCGCCGATCAGCCAGACCACCGAGGGCGAGGTCGCGGCTGCGCCGGCCAGGATGAGGAGTCCAAGGCAGAAGGGCCAGAGCGAAAGGCGGATCACGGCGGTCAGGTCGCGGCTCGCCAGCAAGCGGTCGAGGATCAGGTTGCCGACGATGACTGCGCAAAACACCGGTATCTGCCACAGCGCGTACGCTCGGGTGGACAGGCCTGAAACCTCTACCAAAAGCAGCGGCGCCAGCCCGATCCAGGCCATCAGCGGCAAGCTCATCAGGCCCAAGGCGAGGCAAGCGCCCAGGAACCTGCGGTTGCGCAGCAAGGTCAGGTAACGGCGGCCGATCCGGCGCCAGCAGAACGGGGATGAAGCCTGTGGCGTGCGGCCGTGCCGCAGGCTGGCGACCGTTTCCGGCATGCACAGGTAGAGCCCGATCCATGCGACGGCGCCGATGATGCCCAACCCCAGAAACAGGTCGCGCCAACCGATCCATTCCAGCAAAAGACTGCCGAGCAGCGGGCCCAACAGGGGAGACAGCAAGGCGACGTTGCCCAGCAGCGCCATGAGGCGCACGGCGTCGGCCTCCCGGAACGCTTCCTGCAACGCCGGATAGCTGACGGCCACGACAAAGCCCAACCCGATGCCTTGCACAAAGCGCAAGGCATTGAAGGCTTCAATGCTGTGGGTGGCCCATGCCGCCGCGCAGGCCGCACTGAACAGCGCACAGCCGGCCAGCAGGGCGGGGCGTCGGCCGAACCGATCCGACAAGGGGCCGATCAGCCATTGCAGGCAGGCGCCGCCGATCAGGTAGAGATGAAAGGCATACGGAACATGGCGCGTATCGGCTTGCAGCTCGCGGGTGACGGCTGACATCGCGGGCATGACCACGTCGCTGGCCAGGTAGGTCAGGCTTTCGAACAGGGTGATGGCCAGGCAAAAGCCGAACACCTGTACGGGCCGAAGGGGGATGAGGGTTCTTTGCATGCGCGTCCATGGCGGTCAATCGATGAGGAGCGCAAAGAATAGGGGGCGGGGGCGGGAGGCTGCCACGCCACAGGTGTGACCCGATGTTTGGCCGATTTGCAACGTGTTGCCAAAGAGGCCTTTCCTGCGCTGGCCGGTTTCTTTTCCGGTGCGTTTCAGGCCGGGTGCCCCACGAAAAATGCCCACATCCTCGTGGGCATTCCTTCAGGTGTTCATCAATTGGTTACAGTTGAATGGAGCGCGACAGGCTCCTGGGCGACGGGCTTATCGATGGTAGTAATAGCCGGGGCCTTGCGGAGCGTAGTAACGGTGACCGCCATGCCAGCCGTCGTGGGGAAAGATGATGCAGCCGCTGAGGGTCAGCAGTGCAAGAACCGGAATCAGCCAGGTGATTCGACGCAGCATTTCGAAAATCCTCATGGTTAAGGCCGCCTGCGAGCCAAAACTCGTCATCGGCTGTAACATGAGACCCCGCCCGCTGCCGCGCATCCCCGCAATACGGTAAGCGCATGGCATGCAAGCCGATACAAACCGGATACATTCCAAGATTCAGGAACCCGCAATGACCCAGTCGCAACGCTTGAAATATTCGATTCTGATCGCCCTGGCCGTTCTGGCGATCATGCTCGGCCTGTCCTGGCTGCAGAACGCCGGCATGATCGGCGAGAAAACGTTCCAGTACATCGCCATCGGTGTGGCGGTGGTCGTGGTGGTGATCAATGGCGTGATGCGCCGCAAGGTCAAGCCCTGACGGCGATCGCAGGCGGCCTCAGTCGGCGTTGAGCACGGCGCAGGCCTGAGGGTGCAGGCTGTAGCTCTTGTCGGCGTTGTAGATGACCACGCCTTCGGTGCACAGGCGTTTGAGCACTTCGCGCACGCTGAGGAAGGACAAGGGAATGTCCAGGTCCAGCAACTGGCTGTGCACGCCGCGCACACCCAGGCGGCGGTCGTTCTCGGCGGCGACCAGCAGGGCGTCGATGACTTTCAGGCGAATCAGGCTGGTGCGCAGGCCGAAGCTTTTGAGCAGCAGGCGGATGCGCTCGTTGCCGTGGCGCTCGGGGCGTTGACCGAAATTGCTCGCGAGGGGGCCCATCGAAGCGCCTTGCGACGCCAGGCTACCGTCCGTTGGTAGTGGTGGGTTGTACATGGGATTACTCCTTTCTCAGAGCCTGATCAGGAAAATGTGGCTGCTCTCTCTGTAACAAGACGAATCAGCACGCCAAATCATGAAGGTCAAAATGTAGAAAATTTGTCGCCGATTCGTTGTTTCTCCGTCATCACGGGGCGGAACGGGCGTCGGGCCGATTAAATTTTTTTTACCGGGCTCGTTCTCTGATAAGGCTCATTGCGCGTGGACGCGTGGGTGTTTCCGGAGCGGATCCGGTCTGTCCCGGTGCCCGGGCAAGACGATCGGACCTGCTCTTCGGCATTTGATCAGGAGCGAGCGTGATTATTTCCAGGCAGTTAACCGGACTGGCCCTTGCCGGTATGTTTCTCGGGCTGAGTCTGCCCGCCCATGCGTTGAGCCCCTCGGCCCAGACCGGCGCCGACATCCGCCGCACCGGTTTCGGCGTGCCGCACATCAGCGCGCAGAACGAGCGCGGCCTCGGCTTCGGCATCGGTTATGCCTACGCGCAAGACAACCTGTGCCTGCTGGCCAACGAGATCGTCACCGTCAACGGTGAGCGTTCGCGTTATTTCGGGCCGGAACAACTGACGGTCGAGGAACGGGAGAACCGCGTCAGCGACCTGTTCTTCACCTGGCTCAATACCCCGCAGGCCGTGCAGGCGTTCTGGCAGGCGCAGCCGGCCGAAGTGCGCGACCTGGTGGAAGGGTATGCCGCCGGCTACAACCGATACCTGGCCGAACGGCGCCCGCAGGGGCTGCCGCAGCAATGCCAGGGCGATTGGGTGCGTGACATTTCGGCCCAGGATCTGGTGAAGCTGACGCGCCGTCTGCTGGTCGAGGGCGGGGTCGGGCAGTTCGCCGAGGCCCTGGCCGGCGCCACACCGCCTCAGGCGAGCGCCCGGATCGCCGACGATGCGCGGGCCTACCGGGTGGCCGACCTGCACATGCAACGCTTCGCGCTGGATCGCGGCAGCAACGCGGTGGCCGTGGGCAGCGAGCGCTCGTTCAACGGTCGCGGCATGCTGCTGGCCAACCCGCATTTCCCCTGGGTCGGCGGCATGCGCTTCTATCAGATGCACCTGACCATCCCCGGCAAGCTGGACGTGATGGGCGCGGCCCTGCCGGGCCTGCCGGTGATCAATATCGGCTTCAACCGTCACCTGGCCTGGACCCACACCGTCGACGCGTCCAAGCACTTCACCCTGTACCGTCTGCAGCTCGATCCGAAGGATCCGACCCGCTACTTGCTCGACGGCCAATCGGTGCCGATGGGCAAGCAGACCCTGACCGTGCAGGTCAAACAGGCCGACGGGCAGGTCGTGCCGGTGACGCGTGACGTCTACAGCTCGCAGTTCGGGCCGGTGGTGCAGTGGCCGGGCAAGCTCGACTGGGACAACCAGTACGCCTACAGCCTGCGCGACGCCAACCTCGGCAACGACCGGGTGCTGACCCAGTGGTATTCGATGAACCGCGCCGCGGACCTGAAAGCCTTCCAGGACTCGGTGCACAAGATCCAGGGCATCCCGTGGGTCAACACCCTGGCGTCGGATGACAAGGGCCAGACCCTGTACATGAACCTGTCGGTGGTGCCCAACGTCAGTGCCGACAAACTGGCCCGATGCAGCGATCCGCGTGCGGGCCTGCAAATGATCGTGCTCGACGGCTCGCGCCGCGACTGCGCCTGGGACATCGACCCCAAAGCGGCGCAGCAAGGCATCTACGCCTCCGGCCAATTGCCGCAGCTGCTGCGCAAGGACTTCGTCCAGCATTCCAACGATTCGGCTTGGCTGGCCAACCCGGCCCAGCCGCTGACCGGGTTCTCGCCGCTGATCAGCCAGGAAGGCCAGCCGTTGGGCCTGCGTTCGCGCTTCGCGCTGGACCGCCTGGCCTCGTTGGGCAAGAAAGGCAAGCTGTCGGTGCAGGACCTGCAGGCCATGGTGATGGACGACCAGGTGTACCTGGCGACCCAGGTCATGCCGGATCTGCTGAAGTTCTGTGAGGCGAGCGCCGACGGGCAAGCGCTGAAAACGGTGTGCGCGGACCTTAAGGCCTGGAACGGCCGGGCCGATCTGGATGCGGGCCTTGGGCTGGTGCACTTCCAGAACATCATGCAGGCCTTGCAGGAAGCGCCGGACGTCTGGCGTGTCGCGTTCGATCCCCAGCAGCCGCAGACGACCCCGCGCGGTCTGGCGGTCGAGCGGCCGGCGGTGGCCAAGGCAGTGGGTGAAGCGATGCAGGCGTCCGCCGAATCGGTCGCCAAGATGGGCCTGCCGGCGCAAGCCCGTTGGGGTGACGTGCAAGTGGCCAGCAGCGGCGCGCATCACACGCCGATCCATGGCGGCCCGGGCACGCTGGGCATCTACAACGCGATCCAGAGCGTGCCGCGCGAAGATGGCCGGTTGGAGGTGGTGAGCGGCACCAGCTACCTGCAGGTGGTCACGTTCGACGACAACGGGCCCCATGCCCAAGGGCTGCTGGCGTTCTCGCTGTCGAGCGACCCTGCGTCGCAGCATTCGAAGGACCAGACCGAAGCGTTCTCGAAAAAGCGCTGGAGCGTGCTGCCGTTCACCGAACAGCAGATCAAGGCCGATCCGCAGTATCGGTTGCAGACGGTGCGAGATACCAACGAGAAGGCCGGGAAGGTGGCGGCGCAGTAAGCGCCGCTAAACGGATGCAGCATGAAGGCCGTACCCTTTGCGGGGTACGGCCTTCAGCTTTTCGGGGGTTGCTGCGGCATCGAGTTGATGACCGGATTGCCGTCCTGGTTGCGGGTCAGGTAGACCGGCAGCACCTTGGGCAGCGAGGTCACGAGGCTGTCGAGCTCTTTGACGTTGTAGATCCCGCCGACCCGGATCGTGCCGGTGGCGTTGTCGGCGAGCATCAGCGGCTTGGCCAGGTAGCGGTTGATCTGCGGCAGGGCTTCGGTCAGCGACAGGTTGTCCAGCACCAGCTTGCCGCTGCGCCAGGCCAGCGAACAGTCGTTGGCGTAGGTCTGGCTGATCTGCGGCATGAAGTCGCCATGATGGTAGCGGGCCTGCATCGACGGCCCCAGGCGCAGGCCGTCGCCCGGCAGCTGTGCATTGCTGGTGACCAGCACCGAACCTTCGATCAGGTTCACCTTCACCTGATCCTCGTACATCCAGACGTTGAAGCGGGTGCCGGTGACACGGATCCGCCCCTCGCCGGCACGGACGGTGAACGGGTGGTTCGGGTCATGGCTGACCTCGAAGAACGCTTCACCCTTTTTCAGGGTGACATGGCGTCCGTCCTTGTAGTTGGCGTAGGTCAGTTCGGTGTTCAGGTTCAGTTCGACCTGGCTGCCGTCCTTCAAGGTGACCTGGCGGACATTGCCGGAGGCTTCGACATGCTGGTAGCTGTTGGGCAGCCAGCCCAGGTTCCAGCCGGCCCAGGCCGCCAGCGGCACGGCCAGCGCGCTGAAGCAGGCGGCGGTGGCGTACTGGCGCCAGGTCCGGACGGGTTTGCCGAGGGGCACGACCACGGAGGGTTCCGGGCGCGGCAAGTGCTCGGCGATGTCCCAGATCTCCAGCATCGCCTCGTACTCGAACGCGTGCACGGGATCGGCATCGCGCCACTGCTCGAATGCGCGACGCTCATCGGCCGTGCAGTCGACCGCGTGCAGGCGCATGCACCAGTGCGCGGCGGCATCGGTGATCGCGTCGTATTCGGCTTCCGAAAGGGTGTTCTGGGTCATCGAGTCGTCCTGATTTGCTGCATTCTAACCTTGACGGGAAGGGGACGAGAACAGCCGTCATGGCTAATTCCCATCAATGAGGCCCGTTTTTCCCGTACGACATCCTGAAAACAGGCTGTATTGAGAACAGTATTCATACGCAGCGTGAAAAAATGATCAAAAGACGGGTCCAGTCGCCGGCGCTCGGCGCGTCTGGCGCGCTCATCACAGAAAACGCGCAGGTTCGGGGGGGCTGCGCGTTTGCACGTACGTTCGTCAGACCGGGCCGGCCGGACGCTGGGGGACGGGATCCAGTTGGCGGCCCATCTCGCAGATGAGGAAGGCGATCGAGTCGGCATTGCGCAGGATCGTGTCGATGCGCGGCACGGGGTTGGTCGGGTGAAGGAACGCGGTGCGTGCCTCATCCAGCGTGCGGCTCGATGTGGCGGCGAGCACGGCCTTGGCCACATGCTTGGTGGCCGTTTCCTGATCCATGTCGATCCAGGCGCTGTCTTCATCCTCCCAGCGGGTGAACAACTGCTCCCTGGGGGTGGAGCGGGACAGGGCTTTACGCTGAAACGCCACCTGATTCTTGTGCATTTTCTTCCCTGCGTGGGTAATGGTGGCGATCAGATCCGAGAACGGTCGTCGCGCTTCGAGCGACGCGATATCCACGGCGCCGCTGACCTGATGGGCCAGCTCATGGAGCAGCGTTGCGGCTTGCGCGTGGCAGTCGACGTCGAACGGCTGGGTCAGGCCCGACTTGTAACAGTCCAGTTCCTGGTTGAAGAAGTGCTCGGTGAAGTGAATTCGATTGCGGTGATCGACATCGACCACGAATGCAATCACGTTTTCCTCCGCGTGTCGGCTGGATCCGATGACGAAACGTTCAGTGTCGAGCAGGTCGTCGGTCGGCTCCACCAGCGCCCGGCAGACCGGCTTAACGGCATTGGCGATCTTTTCCATCAGATCGGTGCCAATGGTGTTGAGGTCGAAGAATTCCTTGAGAAACCGATCGAGCCGGGGGGCGGACGCCATTGTTTTGAACTGGGCCAGGTTGTGCAGGCTGTTGAAGGCGTAGTGTCGGGCCAGATACACCGCCTGCATCAACGCGCGGGCCTTTTCCGGATGGCAGGCGCGAATCTGCTCCATGCCCTGGGCTTCGACGTTCATCTTGAGCCCGACTTCGCGCTTGCTCGCGTACCGGTCAAGCAGTCTCGACATGGCCTTGCCGTAATGGACGGTATGCTGGTTCGGATCGATCGCCCACAGTCCGGATTTCGTCCTTTCCAGTGCCGGGCCCTCCTGGGTGTCATCGATGAGACGCCATCCCATTCCTGACCGGGCGGCGCGGTACACCTTGCCGGCCACCGCCGCGTAGCGCTTCACGCTCGTCGGATCCGCAAAGGTGCCGCTGACCCTGTCGCGCTTGAGGTTCTGCAAGGACACCATGGGCGCCTCGAATGCCTTCAGGCAGGTACGGGCCGGCGCCGTCGACCTGATCTTGTCCCACTGCGGATCGGGCAGGGCCGGCGCAGGTTCCGCAGCGGCGGCCTCTTGGAGGCCGAACAGCGATTTCAGGCGCAAGCGTCTCAAAACGACCAGTTGCGCGGCTGCGTTGATGATGTCGCCCAGCGCTTGTTTCCAATGGTGGTGCTCCAGCGCCTCGACGGAGTGTCGCAGATCCTTGAGGCTTTGCCACAGGAACGGTATGGCGCCGATCTTGCCGGGCAGCAGCATGGCGAGGAGGTTGACGGTTTTCCCGAACATTCGTTTGACGGTTTCCCAGTCCGGCAGTGCGCCGGTCAACGACCGCCCGGCGATCAAGCGCTCCAGCAGCAGGATGTTGTCGGTGAACAGCCGATCCAGCAGGTTACCGCCGATGGGGCTGAAAGCCAGGGACATCTCGCTGGTCTGTCCGGCACTGTCCTTGAACAGTGAAGCGAACACCGATCGCTGGGCCTCGGGCAGGCGTCGTACCAGCATATCCTGCAGTGTGCCGGGCACGTTGAACGCGGCGATGACAGCCGCTTCGTCGGCGAACTCGCGAAACACCTGTTCGGCATGGTAAGGCGCATACAGCACCTGCGGCCCGGCGATTGCGCGGGGCGGACCGATCAGGTAAAGGCCCAGCGCCTGTACCGGCTCGGCGCCGGCGGTCTTGACCAGCTCCAGCGGGCGCACCAGGGCATGTGCGCCCTGGACGAGGCTCCGGGCGACCGCATCCGGCATGTCCAGCACTTGATGCACGAGGTCGAAGGCGACGGCAGAAAGGTATTGCTGCAATTTCAGCGCATGGGCGTGCTGAAGCAATTGCCAGGACACTTGCCGGGCGAAGCGTTGCTTGCGCACGCCTGACGCATCGGTCGACAACGCTTCGCTCACCTGCCTGGCAAACGTGGCGGGGATCTCGAGCGAGAGCAACAGTTGCCGGATGGCTTGGCGGTTCAGGCCGGCCGGCACAGGTTCGAGTGAGCGCAGGGCAACCGTGAAGTCGCCTTGCGTTTCGTCGACATGTCGCAGGGCATATTCCGTCAGGCTGCACGCCGGCCCGGCCAATGCCAGCACCGGGGCGATTTCGATCTCGTCCGGATTGAGCCCAGCGCCGGGGAAGCGGCGCGCCAGCAACCGGTTGAGGGTTTCGCGCACCTGGTCGGTCAAGGACGGCAGTCCGTGCAGATAGTCTTCGTTGTCCAGGATCCTCAGTTGTTCGAGCAGTTCGATCTGCAGTCGCTGATCCTCGACGGCAGCCATGCCCAACCAGGCCGGCAAGGTCTGTTGCAGGGCGATGGCACGGGCCAGCGCAGCCGCCCGTTGCAGGTTCGTGTGGGGCTGGGAGCCGGCCAGCGTCTGCAGGGCGCGCTGCAGTGAGGCGGCTTTCGGTTTGAGCTCGCGCCAATAGGTGCATTCTTCCATGAACCGGTCGAGGGACGATTCGGCCCGGTCTTGCCGCACGTCGCCGTCGATCAACCGTAGCGGGCCGAGTATGAAGTCGCGGTGGAAGCGATCGGCGGACGGCGCGAGGTTTTCCAGCAGGGTCAGACGTGCGCTGCTGTCCTGCAGACGTTGACTCAGCGCCGCCTTGGCCTGGTCGAGTGTGTCGAACACTTCCAGGCCCAGGGCCGGCGTCCACAGCAGGGCATGGCCCGAGTGTTGTGCGTCGAGTCCGCCGCGTTCGGTCAGCAGGATGCAGTTGGCCAGCGGCACGGTGTGCATCGCATCGGCGTATTGCAGGGTCAGGCGGTAGGCGTCCGGCCTGAAACCGCCAACCGCGCGACGGGTGCGCCGGTTCGGGTGCTCAGCGTTGAACACCGCTTTGACGATCTCCTCATCCTGGTGCGTCAAGTTGCCCGTGAGGGTCGCGAGATAGGCCTCCCCGCTGAGGCCGACGAACAGGGCGTGGGCGAGCCGCGGCACCATGTCGAGCAGATAGCTCTGCTGATCTTGCGCGGGATCCAGTGGCTGACGGGAAAACTCCCGGGCGATGGGTATCTGCACGCTGGCGAACTTCTTGGCCTCGGCCTTCGCCCGATCCGCCAACACTTGCGACGGTTGCAGGCTGCCCGTCAAGACCGGCCGGGTGCTCCAGCGGCCTCGGGGATCGAGGCCCATGAGTCTCTCGTCGACCATTGAGCGGATATCCAGGGCCTTGTCGTAAAGGGCCTCCAGATTCACTGTGCCGTCGCTGTGGCGGTACACCTGCAGGATGTATTCGAGGTTCTGCCGTTGCTTGGTGATGATGGCCTCGAACAGCACCTTGAAAATGTCCCCGGCGATGACGTCGCCGGAAACCGTCGGGTACTTGAAGCCCAGGAAGCGCTGGCGCTCCTCCAGGCTCAATAACCCGTAGAGCTCATCCTCGTGCCCGGCGGCCTTGAACTTGGCCAGCAGCGTATCCTTCAGATCCGCATGGTCCTTCAGCACCTGCAGGCCCTGGGAAGGCGTATACAGGAACGCCTCGGTCCGGCTGGTCATCAACGATCCGGCCAGTTCCACCGGTCTGGCCGGGTTCTCCCACAACCGTACGGTCTCCAGCGCGACGCTGCGGGAGGGGCCGATGGCCGTGTCGGGCCGGATCCAGCGCAGCAGATCCGTGAATTGCACGTCGTCGATGATGCGGGCCTCCCGCTTGAGCACAAGGTCGTTGAAGGCCTGCTGCGCCAAGGCGCGGGCGAAGTATTCACGGCGCGAGTGACCGTCTGCCGAAGGCTCGTCCCAATATCGCTCCATGCGATCGAACAGCAGCGGCAGCAGCATGCCGGCGATTTGCGTCAGCGATTGCTCCCAGGCTTTCGCCGACGTGGCGTCAGAGGCTTGAGACGGGTGGGTGAAGCGCACCTGGGCGTCAGGCTCCAGCGGATGACAATAGACCAGGAGCGCGGCTTCGCTCAGGGGCATCGGCGCCGGCCAGCGGGCGCCCGGGAAGCTTACGCGGGTCAGGCGCTGGTCGATGCCCGGAAACACTGTCCGCAACCGCTCGGCGAACATGTCCTGTATCGCATCCGCCAGCGTGGGGAGCCGCAGCAGTTCATCCAGCATGGCCTTGGCGTTGTCTGCCGGGCCTTGCTCGATCACCGTGCGCTGGTCATCGAAGATGTCGCCGTTGATCAGGGCGTAGGAGACTTGCACTGGCTGCCCGGAGACCAGGCGCTTGCGTTGCGCGAGTGACATCAGCGCGAGCAGCGGATCGTCCTCCTTGGCCGTTTGGATGTAGTCGTTCAGGTGGAGGGTGAGGGCATTCAGATCGAAGAACTTGCGCACGCCGCCCAAGGGTGTGTAAAGCACGGCGGCAGCGTCGTCAGGCGTGCCGTCCAAGGCAAAGCTTCCGGCCAGCGGCACCGCCGGGGCGTCTTTGGCCTTGAGCATGATGCGGTAAGCGAACATCGGCGAGCTTTCCCGGCTGCGGCGCTCATGGCTGGCCAACTCCACATGGCACAGCCATTTCAGGTCATTTTCGGACAGCCCGAGCGGCGTGCCGAGCTCTTTCCAAAGGGAAGGGGTTTCCAGGATCTGGGAAAACAGCAGCGGTGCGGGGGAAGCGGTCATCGTTGACACTCGATCGGGGCGCGGGCGCCGTGAATGGAGCGTCAAGGTTAGGTGCCGTGTCGCGTTGCAGGTGGTACACCGTTATATACGCCGCCGAGACAGCGGTCGTTCCACGCAAGGGTTGACAGCCTGTCGTCGGGGCATGGTTAATCGGCGGGCGAGTTGTCCGAACGCTGTCGTTCCCTCCAATAATTACTCTGGAGCTTCAGATGTCTGCGCCACACGATCCTGCTGTCTCGTCCACCCTGTCCCTCGATGAACTGACTCATTTGCTCGAAACCATCTTCGTGCGTCACGGCACCTCGGCCGAAGTGGCCCGGACCCTGGCCGCCAACTGCGCCGGCGCCGAACGGGACGGCGCCCACAGCCATGGCGTGTTCCGCATGCCCGGTTACGTCTCGACGCTCAGCAGCGGCTGGGTCGACGGCCGGGCCGTGCCCCAGGTCGAGGACGTGGCGTCCGGCTTCGTGCGGGTCGATGCCGGCAACGGCTTCGCCCAGCCGGCGCTGGCCACCGCCCGGCCGTTGCTGGTGGAAAAGGCCCGCTCGGCCGGCATCGCAGTGCTGGCCATCCGCAACTCCCATCATTTCGCGGCGCTGTGGCCGGATGTCGAGCCGTTCGCCGAAGAAGGTCTGGTGGCCTTGAGCGTGGTCAACAGCATGACCTGCGTGGTGCCCCATGGCGCCGACCGGCCGCTGTTCGGCACCAACCCGATCGCGTTCGCCGCGCCCCGGGCCGACGGCGCGCCCATCGTGTTCGACCTGGCCACCAGCGCCATCGCCCATGGCGACGTGCAGATCGCCGCGCGCCAGGGCGAGAAGCTGCCGGCGGGCATGGGCGTGGACAGCCTCGGCCAGCCGACCCAGGATCCGAAGGCGATCCTGGGCGGCGGCGCGCTGCTGCCGTTCGGCGGGCACAAGGGCTCGGCGCTGTCGATGATGGTCGAGTTGCTGGCGGCGGCGCTGACCGGCGGAAACTTCTCCTTCGAGTTCGACTGGTCGAACCATCCGGGCGCGAAAACCCCGTGGACCGGTCAGTTGCTGATCGTCATCGACCCCAGCAAGGCGGCGGGGCAGAGCTTCGCCGAGCGCAGCCAGGAACTGGTGCGGCAGATGCACGGGGTGGGGCTCAAGCGTTTGCCGGGCGATCGCCGGCACCTTCAGCGGACGCGGTCGCTGAGCGAGGGGATTGTGCTGGACGGCGCGACAATGGCGCAGCTGCGCGAATTGGCAGGCCTTTGAACGGACTGTGGCCAGGGAGCACGCTCCCTGGCCACGTGTTCAGCGACGGCCGAGCAGCAGTCCCACCACCAGGCCGAACCCGGCGGAGATCGCCACGGTCTGCCACGGATGCCCGCCGATGTAGTTCTGGGTGGCTTCGACCGCCGGTTGCGTGCGGGCACGCACGTTCGTGACCGAGTCCCGCGCCTGCTGCAACTTCTGGGCGATCTGCCCGCGCAGGGTCTCCGCTTCTTCGCCGACCAGCGCGGCGCTGCTCTTGAGCAGTTTTTCCGATTCTTCGATCAGGGCCTGAAGGTCGCTGAAGGCTTGATCCTTGATCTGGTCTTCGGCGGTGTGCGCGGCGGTTCTACGGGCCATTGGGTGACTCCTTGCAGGTGAATGGACAGTGATCAATGGAGTGTGGCGCAAACTGAAAAGTTGCAGCGATTTCATCTGCGGCAGAAAAACCGCCGCCGGAGAATTCCGTCCAGCGTGTAAGATGTCGCCATTTCATGCAGCAGGTAATTTCCGATGAGTTTCAATCTGGCCGACAAATCCCTCGCAGAGCGCGCCGCGCTGGAAGACGAGAAATCCCGACTGTTCGAACTCTGGAAGACCAACCTGGGCAAGGCCAAGGGCGAAGCCGCGCGTCTGTTCGGCGAGCGGGCCAAGCGCAAAGGCAAATGGGCCGAGTGGGTGCGGTCGGAGCTGGACGGCATGTCGCCGCCGGAGTACTCCAACATGGTGCGCAGCGAAGTCAACCGGCTGATGGCGGCGAACAAGTAACCCGCCGTCACGCGTTGGCGAAACAGGCGATGATCGCCTCGCGCACCTTCAGCACCACCGGATCGGTCTGGGGGCTGGTGCGCCAGCCCAGCTCCACCGGGTAACGCGGCAGCGCCAGGGGGCAGGGCAGCAGCGCCAGGCCGCTCAGCGACGCGATGGCCTCGGCGGCATGAGCCGGGATCGTCGCCACGGCGCCGCTGCCCTTGAGCAGGTGCGGCAACGCGGCGAAATGAGTGGTCGAGGCGCCTACCCGGCGGCTCAGCCCCAGCGCCGCCAACCCTTCGTCGGTGATGCCGATGAAGCCGCCCGAGGACACCAGCAGGTGCTCGCGGGCGACAAACTCCTCCAGACCGATCTGCCCCTGGCCGGGCGCCAGGCTCGCCGGATCCGCCAGACAGGCATACCCCCCTTCACCCAGCACCTGACGGCTGAGCAGCCGCTCGGCAAACCCGCCGGCGGTGATCGCCAGGTCGAGGCTGCGCTCCATCAGGGCGCGGGCGACGATCTGGCTGTGGGTCTGGCGGAAGATCACCCGCAGTTTCGGCGCAGCGTCGGCGATCGCGTCGATCAGCCGCCGGCCGTAGGCGATCTCGAAATCGTCCGACAGCCCGATGATCACCGAGCGGCCGTCGTATTGATCGGCGGCCGGGTCGACCATCGCCAGGCTTTGCCGGCATTTGTTCAACGCATCGCTGACCACCGGCTTCAGCTGATTGGCCTTGAGCGTCGGCGCCAGGCCCCGGCCGGTGCGAACGAACAATTGATCCCCGTACACCTCGCGCAAACGCCGCAGCGCCGCGCTGACCGCCGACTGGGTCACGCCCAGGCGCAGGGCGGCGCGGCTGGCGCTGGACTCTTCGTGGAGGGCTTCGAAGGTTTTCAGCAGGTTGAGGTCGAGGGTCGCGATATTCATGTGGCTCATATCATTCAGCAGCGGGCAGGGCTTTATTCATGATCCCGTGCGGCCGGAGAATCGGCAACACCTGATCCTCACGGAGTGAACGCAATGCCCAAATCCATCGTTGCCGCGCTGCAAATCGGCGCCTTGCCCGGCGGCAAAGGCGAAACCCTGGAACAGATCCTGAGCTGGGAGGCGGCCATCGTGGAGTCCGGCGCCGCGCTGGTGGTGATGCCCGAAGCGCTGCTCGGTGGCTACCCGAAAGGCGAAGGTTTCGGCACGCAACTGGGCTATCGGCTGCCGGAAGGGCGCGAGGCCTATGCCCGCTACTTCGACAATGCCATCGATGTGCCTGGCGCTGAGACCGAGGCGCTGGCGGGCCTGTCGGCGCGCACCGGGGCGAACCTGGTGATCGGCGTGATCGAGCGTGCCGGCAGCACCCTGTACTGCACCGCGCTGCATTTCGACCCTCAGGCGGGCCTTGCGGCCAAGCACCGCAAACTGATGCCCACCGGCACCGAACGCCTGATCTGGGGCAAGGGCGACGGCTCGACGCTGCCGGTGCTCGACAGCCAGGTCGGCAAACTGGGCGCGGTGATCTGCTGGGAAAACATGATGCCGCTGCTGCGCACGGCCATGTACGCCAAAGGCATTGAAGTGTGGTGTGCGCCGACGGTGGACGAGCGCGACATGTGGCAAGTGAGCATGCGCCACATCGCCCATGAGGGGCGCTGCTTTGTGGTCAGCGCGTGCCAGGTGCAGGCTTCGCCGAACGAGTTGGGCGTCGAGGTCGCCAACTGGCCGGCGGACCGTCCGCTGATCGCCGGCGGCAGCGTGATCGTCGGACCGATGGGCGATGTGCTGGCCGGCCCGCTGAAAGGCGGGGCAGGGCTGCTGACCGCCGAGATCGATACCGACGAGCTGGTGCGCGCCCGTTACGACTACGACGTGGTGGGTCACTATGCGCGGCCGGACGTGTTCGAGTTGAGCGTGGATGAGCGGGCCAAGCCCGGAGTGCGCTTTATCGCCTGATCCGCAAGCCCTGCGGTGCCTTCACTGACGCCATCGCCAACAGGCTGGCTCCCACACTGTTATGCGGTGACCACAGATTCTGCGCTCACCTTGAATCCCTGTGGGAGCCAGCCTGCTGGCGATGGCGTCAGCCGGATCGGCGCAGAACCCGGCCAGCGTCACCAGGTGGCGGCGCTGGCCCTGGGCAGGCTGAGCTTGCCGCGGTCGGTGAAGCGCATCGTGCCGAACGCGCCGCCCGCCAGTTTGCCCCGCAGCACGTAAGGCAGGTTGTCGAGGTTCTGGGTCTGGCTCAGGCCCAGGGTCTGGCGCAGCACCGAGAACGCCGAAACGCTCACCGGCACGCTGACCACCGCCTCGGAGAAGCGCGGGATCGAGCCGGACTGGTCGCTCACCCCCGAGGCCAGCGGACGGCCGTTGACCTCAAGATCCAGCGCGATGCCGTTGTAGTCGATGGCGGTTTCATTGGGGTTCTGCACCCGCAGCTTGAGGGCGAAGCGCATTTCCAGTTCTTGGCTGGGCAGCGGTTCGAGGCCGACCACGTTGATGTTCACCGGGTCGCGGGAAGGGAACAGCGCACAGGCGCTGAGGGACAGCACAAGCAGGGACAGCAGCAGGGCGGGGAGACGGCGCATGGGGCGTTCTCTCGATGAAGAAAAAGGGCCGGACCGCCAACGGTCCGGCCCTTTGATTGTGCGGCGGGCCGCCTCAGCGGTTCAACGGTGCGACCGCAGGCGGCTGTGCAGGTTCAGCCTTGGCCGGCATTTCCGGGTTTTCCATGACCTGCAGGATAGACGCCTCCGGGTCGAAGTCGTCCTCTTCCAGTTCGATGAACTCTTCCGGCAGGAAAATGTTCAGCACGATCGCGCACAGGGCGCCGACAGTGATCGGCGACTCGAAGATGTTGCGCAGGGCCTGCGGCAGTTCGCGCAGCACTTCCGGCACGGCGGCGATTCCCAGGCCCATGCCCACCGAGATGGCCACGATCAGCATGTTGCGCCGGTGCAGCCCGGCCTCGGCGAGGATCTTGATCCCGGCCACGGCCACGGTGCCGAACATCACCAGCTCGGCGCCGCCCAACACGGGCTTGGGCATCAGTTGCAGCACTGCGCCGATCATCGGGAACAGGCCCAGCAGCACCAGCAGACCGGCGATGAAGAACGCCACGTAGCGGCTGGCCACGCCGGTGAGCTGGATCACCCCGTTGTTCTGGGCAAAGGTCACCATCGGCATGCTGTTGAACACCGCCGCCATGGCCGAGTTGAGGCCGTCGGCAAGCAGCCCCGACTTGATCCTGCGGATGTACAGCGGGCCCTTGACCGGCTGGCGCGAGATCATCGAGTTGGCCGTCAGGTCGCCGGCGGCCTCCAGCGGCGACACCAGGAAAATCACCGCCACCGGCACGAAGGCCACCCAGTCGAAGTTGAAGCCGTACTTGAACGGCACGGGAATGCTGACCGCCGGCACCTGCGGCAGGTTGGCGAAATCCACCTGGCCCGTCAGCCACGCCACCACGTAGCCGAGGGTCAGGCCGATGACGATGGCGCCCAGGCGCAGGAACGGCACATCGACCCGGTTCAGCACCACGATGGTGCCCAGCACCAGCGCGGCCAGGAACACATGGCTGGCCGCCCCCAGGTCCGGTGCGCCGAAGCCGCCGGCGATGTCGGTCATCGCCACCTTGATCAGCGACAGGCCCATCAGGGTGATGATGGTGCCGGTGACCACCGGGGTGATCAGCATGCGCAGCTTGCCGATGAACTGGCTCAGCACCACTTCGATGAACGCCGCGAAGAAGCAAACGCCGAAGATCGTCGACAGGATCTCGTCGGTGCCGCCGCCCCGGGCCTTGACCATGAAACCTGCGCTGAGGATCACGCTGATGAAGGAAAAACTGGTGCCTTGCAGGCACAGCAGCCCCGAGCCCACCGGGCCGAAGCGCCGGGCCTGGACGAAGGTGCCGAGGCCGGAGACGAACAGCGCCATGCTGATCAGGTAAGGGATTTCGCTGTGCAGGCCCAGGGCGCTGCCCATGATCAGGGTCGGGGTGATGATGCCGACGAAGCTGGCCAGTACGTGCTGCAGGGCGGCGAACACCGTGGCGGTGAAGTCCGGACGGTCGTTGAGGCCGTAGATCAGGTCGTTGTTGCGCGGGGCTTTTTCGGAGACGGTCATGGTGGTGTGCGCGCCGCAAGGCGCAGCCGGGTCAGAAAATGGGTGCGCAGGATGCCGGAAGCGAGCGGTGAGGGCAACGCAATAAAATTGCCTGAAAGGTCAGGTTTTACGCGGCCCTCAGGCAAACGCCGCCAACAGATCCTCCTCGAACGCCTTCTGCGCGTCCCCCGGCACCTGGGCCCGGTGCCGGGCCAGGTGAAACGCCACCTCAAAGCTTAATCCGCCTTCGCGCACCGGTCGCAGCAGGCCTTTGTCCACCCATTGGCGGGCGTAATGGCTCGGCAGGTAGCCGACGTGCTTGCCCGACAGGATAAACGCCAGCGTGCCTTCGACCTGTTCCGAGCGCGCCGAGCAGACCTGGCCCTGGAACGGCTCGTCGCTGCGCAGGAACCGGTACGGATGGTCGACCCGGTCGCAGGCCTGCAGCGCCGCGTCGTCCGGTGCGTCGTCGGTGAACAGCGGATGGCCGGGGGCGCAGTACAGGTGTTGGGTCTCATGGAACAGTTCGCGGTAGTCGAACGCAGTCTGCGCCTGGGAAAAGTAACCGATGGCCAGGTCCAGCCGCTGCTGCAGCAGCAGGCGCTCCATTTCCCCCGGCATGGCGCTGATCAGCTCGATGCGCACCGCCTCGTCCCGCGCGCGAAAGCGCCGGATCGCATCAGCCACCCGTTGCAGCACCGAGTGGTCCACCGCTTCGGACAGCCCCAGGCGCACCTCGCCGATCAGGCGCCCGGCCACGCCGTTGGACTCATGACGGAACGCTTCGATGGACTGGAACAGCGCACGGGTCGCGGCCAGCAACCGTTCGCCCTTGGGCGTCAGGCTGAAGCCGGCCTTGCCGCGGTTGCACACCCGGTAGCCCAGGCGCGTCTCAAGCTTGGCCATCTGCTGGCTGATGCTGGACTGGCTCAAGCCCAGTTCCCCTTGGGCGGCACTGAAACCGTTGCATTCGACCACGCCGACGAACAGGCGCAGCAGTTGCAGATCCACGTCGTGGAGTTGACCGAGCATCACATTGTCTCCGGCTAATGTCAGGTTAACGAACTTGAGATTTTTGTAATGTATCCGCCGGCGCATCCTGCCACCACTCCCCTCGGTCAGGTGTTCGTCATGGCTTCTGTGTTCAAACTGGGCTTGCCCGCGCTGTTGATCTCTGCTGTGTTCACGGCCCACGCCGAGGACAAGACCCTCAACCTCTACAGCTGGGCCGATTACGTGGCGCCGCAGACCTTGCAGCGCTTCGAGCAGGAAACCGGCATTCATGTGCGCTACGACACCTTCGACACCACTGAAGTGCTGGAGACCAAGCTTCTGACCGGCGGCAGCGGCTACGACGTGGTCGTGCCGTCCTCCACCGTGCTGGCCCGCGGGCTGGCGGCGGGCGCCCTGAAGGAAATCCCCCGTGAAGGGCTCAAGGGCTACGCCAACCTCGATCCGGATCTGCTGGAGAAACTGGCGGCGGTGGATCCCGGCAACCGCTACGGCGTGCCCTACACCTGGGGCACCCTGGGTCTGGGGATGAACGTGGAGGCCGTCAAGAAACGCCTGCCGGATGCGCCGCTCAACAGCCTGGATCTGCTGTTCAAACCGGAATACGCCGGCAAGCTCAAGGACTGCGGCATCGCGATCCTGGATTCGCCGCAGGAGGTCATCGGCCTGGCCCTGCATTACCTGGGCAAGGATCCCTACAGCAGCGACAAGGCAGACCTGGCCGCCGCCGAAGCCCTGTTGCAGCGGTTGCAGCCGTCGGTGCTGTACGTCGCCACCGGCCGGCAGATCAACGACCTGGCCAACGGCAGCGTGTGCCTGGCGCTGACCTACAACGGAGACGCAGGCATGGCCGCCGACCAGGCGCGCAAGGCCGGCAAGCCGTTCGAGATCGCCTACCGCATCCCCCGTGAGGGCACGCTGGTGTGGCAAGACAACCTCGCCATCCCCAAGGACGCGCCGCACCCGGAGGCCGCCCGGGCCTTCATCGAATTCATGCTGCGGCCCGAGTCCGTGGCGGCGCTGACCAACACCCTGTTCTTCGCCACCGCCAACCAGGCCGCCACGCCGCTGGTGGACGAGGCGGTGCGCAACGACCCGGACATCTACCCGCAGCCCGGTGTGCGTGAGCGGCTATATGCCGACCGCAGCATGAGCCTCAAGGACATGCGCCAGCGCACCCGCCTGTGGACCGCTTTTCGCAGCCATCAATAAAAAGGAGATTCACCGTGGACGTGCCGATGCAAAACGATCAAGCCATCACCCGCGACAGCCTTTTCGGCACCGCCGCCGAAAGCACCTACGCCGGCATCACCAGTTTCATGCGCCGGCGCTACAGCCGTGACCTGCGCGGAGTGGACGTGGCCGTCAGCGGCGTGCCGTTCGACACCGCCACCAGCAACCGCCCGGGCGCCCGGTTCGGGCCTCGGGGGATCCGCGCGGCGTCCGCCGGCATCGCCTGGGAACGCCACTGGCCGTGGACGTTCGACCCGTTCGATCATCTGGCGGTGATCGACTACGGCGATTGCGACTTCGATTACGGCGCGCCGCATTCCATCCCGGAAAGCATCGAGGCCCATGCCGAGCGAATCCTTCAGAGCGGCAGCGCCATGCTCACCTTCGGCGGCGACCACTTCATCAGCTACCCGCTGCTCAAGGCCCATGCACGCAAGCACGGCACGCTGTCGCTGATCCACTTCGACGCCCACAGCGACACCTGGCCGGACGAAGGCGGCAAGCGGGTCGACCACGGCACCATGTTCTGGCATGCGGCGCGGGAAGGGCTGGTGGATCCGGCGCGTTCGGTGCAGATCGGCCTGCGCACCACCAACGACGACCCTCAGGGCTTTCAGGTGCTGGATGCGCGGCAGGTGCACCGGCGCGGCTGCGAGGCCATCGTCGAGGCCATCCGTGCGCGGGTCGGCGAAAGCCCGGTGTACCTGACCTTCGACATCGACTGCCTCGACCCGGCCTTCGCCCCGGGCACCGGCACCCCGGTGTGCGGCGGCCTGAGCACGGTGCAGGCGCTGGAGATCCTCGGCGGCCTGCGCGGGATCAACCTGGTGGGGATGGACGTGGTGGAAGTGGCGCCGGCCTATGACCACGCCGAAGTCACGTCCCTGGCGGCGGCGACCCTGGCCATGGAGATGCTGTGCCTCTACGCGGCCCGTCATAAGGTCGATGCCTGAGGCAGGTTTGTCCCTGAGGTGCCTGGGCTGAAGCCATCGCCAGCAGGCTGGCTCCCACATTATTGGCTACACCGCATAACCCATGCGGGAGCCACCTGCTGACCTGTGGGAGCCAGCCTGCTGGCGATGGCGTCGGTCCGGCCGACACATTCATCGCCTGATGCACCGCCATCGCGGGCAAGCCCGCTCCCACAGGTTTTTGGGTGGGGCATGACTGCAGAGACCTGCTGACAGAATCTGACAGTGCCCGGTGCTAAGCTTCGGCCATTTTCCGGACGGAGCCTGCACCGTGTCGCGTACCACCCGTTTACTGACCCTGCTGCAAGTGCTGCGCGGCAAGAAGCGCCCGGTGACGGCGGCGACGCTGGCGGCGGAGCTGGAGATCTCCGAGCGTACGCTGTACCGCGACATCGCCGAGCTCACCGCCCTGGGCGCGCCGATCCACGGCGAGGCCGGCGTCGGCTACGTGCTGCGCAGCGGCCTGTTCCTGCCGCCGCTGATGCTCAATGCCGATGAGACCGAAGCCATCGTCCTCGGCCTGCGCTACGTCGATCAGCGCGGCGACGAGGTGCTGGGCAAGGCCGCCGCCGATGCCCTGGCCAAGATCGCGGCGGTGCTCGACCCCAAGGCCCGGGACGCCTTGCTCAACCCCACCGTGATGCCGGGGCCGGCGGGGTACGGCTTCCCGCAGAACGTCGTGCCGCTGAGCGTGCTGCGCCAAGCCATCCGCGAGCAGAGCAAACTGCGGATCGACTACGCCGACGCGCAGCAGATGCCCAGCCAGCGCTCGATCTGGCCGCTGGCGCTGGGCTTTCTCAATGAAGTGCGGATCCTGGTGGCCTGGTGCGAACTGCGCGGCGCCTACCGCACCTTCCGCACCGACCGGATCGCCGCCGCCACGGCCGCTGACGGGCGCTATCCGGGCCGGCGCAGCGACCTGCTGCGCACCTGGCAGCAGCAGATGCAACAGGACGAAACCCGGCGCTTCACTCCTGACAAGAATTGACGCAGGGCTGTTCTAGGATGGCGGCAGAACCACTCAACAAGGAGTTGCAACCATGTCCCATCCGACTCTGGCCCCGGCCATCGCCGGGTACATCAACGCAGCGAACGCCCGTGACACCACGCAGATCGCGAGCTTCTTCGCCGAGAACGCCAACGTGTTCGACGAGGGCCACCATCAGGTCGGTCCTACGGCCATCGCCCACTGGATCGAGGACAGCGGCCGGCGCTACCAGCCCCGCGTCGAGGTGCTGGACGTGCAGCACCGCACCGGCAAGGTGCTGGTGCACGGGCTGGTGTCCGGCGACTTTCCAGGCAGCCCGCAGCCGCTGCGCTACATGTTCCGGCTCGACGAACAGGGCAAGATCGCCCGACTGGACATTTCCCTGTAGCGCTCATGGCATACTGCCGCGCATGACATTCGACTCTCCGCTCAGCGCCTGGCAGTACGCCATCGAACACGACGGTTTCATCCAGGATGAAGCCCAGGAACATGCCGTCTTCGCACTGCACAAGTGCCACGAGGCCTTGCACGCCGGTGTCCGTTCGGTCACCGGCGTTTACTTGTGGGGCCCGGTCGGGCGCGGCAAGACCTGGCTCATGGACCGTTTCCACCAGAGCCTGCGGGTGCCGGCCCGGCGTCAGCACTTCCACCACTTCATGGGCTGGGTGCACCAGCGCTCGTTCCAGTTGACCGGCATCGCCGACCCGCTGCGGGCGCTGGCCCGGGAATTGGCGGCCGAGGTGCGGGTGCTGTGCTTCGACGAACTGTTCGTCAACGACATCGGCGACGCCATCATTCTGGGGCGGCTGTTTCAGGTGATGTTCGATGAGGGCGTGGTGGTGGTCTGCACCTCCAACCTGCCGCCGGACCAACTGTATGCCGACGGCTTCAACCGCGACCGCTTCCTGCCCGCCATCGCCGCGATCCAGGCGCACATGCAAGTGGTCGCGGTGAACGGCGCCGAGGACCATCGCCTGCACCCCGGCGCGCACGCGCAACGCTACTGGGTCGCCGCGCCGGGGCAGAGCAGCGCCCTGGGCGACGTGTTCAAGGCACTGACGGCCGGGCAGGCTTGCCATGCCGGCCCGGTGGCCGTCGGTCACCGGAGCCTGCCGGTGGTGCAGGCCGGCGGGTCGGTGGTGTGGTGCCGTTACGCCGACCTTTGCGAGCAGCCGTTCGCCGCCATGGACTTCATCGCGCTGTGCGACAGCTACCGGGCTATCCTGTTGAGCGAGGTGCCCAACCTCAGCGCGAAGAAGCGCGAAGGCCGGATCGCCCGCGGCACCGAGGATGGCGCCGAACGGGTGGCCGCCGGCGACCGCGAGTTGCCGCAGCTGTCGGTGCACGACGACGGCGTGCGCCGCTTCATCGCCCTGGTGGACGAGTGCTACGACCGCAAGGTGCCGCTGTACATCGAGGCGCAGGTGCCGATGGAGGCGCTGTACACCGAGGGCTATCTGGAATTCCCGTTCCGCCGCACCCTCAGCCGCCTTAAGGAGATGCAGCTGCAACGCTTTGCCGAGACCTGAAGCGAGGAGGGCGCGCGATGACGCAGCCACTGTCCCACCACTTGCTGACCATGGCTTACCAGAACGCCTGGGCCAACCATCGGCTGGCCAAGGCCTGGAGCCGCCTCGACGCCGCGGAGCTGGCGGCGCCACGGGTGAGCTTCTTCCCGAGCATCCGCCTCACGCTCAATCACATCCTCACCTGCGACGGGTTCTACGTCGATGCGCTGGAGCGCGAATTGCGCGGCGATGAGCCGCATCCCGATTGCTATGCGTTCTTCGCCGTCGACGAACCGTTTACCGAAGGGCATTCCCTGCGCCTTGAGCAGGCCCAGGTGGACCGGCGCCTGATCGCCTATTGCGAGCAACTGCGCGACGCCGATCTGGGCCGGGTGGTGACCATCGCCCGGGACACGCCGCAGCACGACACCCGCCTGCGCCTGCTCTCGCACCTGTTCGAGCACCAGATCCACCATCGCGGACAGGTGCATGCCATGCTCAGCGGCACCTCTGTGGAACCGCCGCAGCTTGACGAGTTTTTCTGCGCCGGCGAGTCGGTCCTGCGGGCCGAGGACTTCGCCGAGCTGGGCTGGACCGAGGAACTGATCTGGGGGCGCTGACCGCGACTGGCTGCGCAATGAAGGCGTTGAATCAGGCACCAGGGATGTCGGATGTGGCGGCCCTATCGCTGGCAAGCCAGCTCCCACAAGGATCGTAGACATTCGCAGGATCAGCGGCCAGCGCAAAACCTGTGGGAGCTGGCTTGCCAGCGATGGCGTCGGGCCAACCGACACATTCATTCCCTGACACGCCGCCTGCACAGTCCTCTGGGAGCAAGCCAATGTTTGTCTTGTCGCCCGTGCCGCCGCCACGTTATGGTCTGCGGGCCTTTCAACGCGCAAGACGCGCGCCGGGGCCCCGTGCGATCGAGGATGGAAATGGATTCCGCAGAAATTCTTGTGCTTCAAGCCAGCTATACCAATCCGGTGCATGCCGAGGCCATCGGTGTCGTGCTCAATCACTATGCCGAAGACCCGATGGGCGGCGGCCAGTCGCTCGCGCCCGACCTGCTGCGGCGTCTGCCTGAGGAGCTGGCCAAACGGCCCCACGCCTTCAGCGTGCTGGCGTTCGTCGGCGGCGAGCCGGCCGGATTGGTGAATTGCTTCGAGGGGTTTTCCACGTTCGCCTGCAAACCGTTGGTCAACGTGCATGACGTGGCGGTGATGACGAAATTTCGCGGCAGGGGCCTGAGCCACAAAATGCTGCGCAAGGTCGAGGATATCGCGCGTCAGCGCGGCTGCTGCAAGATCACCCTTGAGGTGCTCGAAGGCAACGACGTGGCGAAGGCGTCCTATGCCAAGCTCGGGTTCGTGACCGGCACGCGGGATCCGGCGCAGGGGCCGATGCTGTTCTGGTCCAAATACCTGCAGGCATGAAAAAGGGCGCCCGGGAGGCGCCCAACTGTCCACTGCGGATCCGTCGCAGGGTCATCGGTAGATCATCGGGCCATCAGGGGCGATAGGACTCGGTCACTTGCGCGGTCTGGTCGTCCGGAACCTTCAGCTCATCGGCTTTGCTGTCGGCCTGTTGCCCGGCGGCGTCGTGATGCACCGGGAAGTTCTGGTAATAGTGCCGCATGCGCTCGGCGCCGCCTTCGGCGAACGCGCTGGCGGATCCCAAGGCGAGCAGTGCGGCGAGGATTGCGGTGGTGATGTTCATGGTGCCTCCCACTGTGAATGTCGGAGCCTTTCGTCCATGAATCGAGGTCTCGGCGCGCAGTGTCCGCCGGAGGCATTAACTAAGGGTTAACGGCTGCCTGTGACGAGGGAACCCGCCACAGGGGATGCCCAACTACCTTGGGGTCAAAGCTTCCAGTCCAGGCTCAGCGTCACCGTGCGCGGGTCGCCCCAGAACACGCCGTTGTAGAAGCCGACGTTGTCGTAGTACTTCTTGTCGAACAGGTTGTCGACGTTCAGCGACGCCGACAGGTGCCGGTCGAACTCGTAGCGCGACATCAGCTTGACCACGGTGTAGGCGTCCTGGCTGATCCGCGTGCGGCGCGTGACGATCTCGCCGTCGGCGTCGCGCCCCACGGGGCGATTGGCCTTGCCGTAGATGTCGCTCTGCCAGTTCACCGCGCCGCCCACCGTCAGCGCGTTCCAGCTGCCCGGCAGGCGATAGGCTGTGGACAGGCGGAACAGGTTCAGCGGCTGGTTGGTGTTGGTGCGCCGTTTCTCGCCGTCGGCGGAGTGGGTGTAGGTGTAGCCGGCGGTCAGGTTCCAGCCGTCCAGCACCTCGCCGGACACCTCCGCCTCGAACCCGCTGACCTTGTTGCCCTTGCCGCCGCTCTTGTAGAACTCTTCGCCGGTCTTCGGGTCCGGCGGCACCGAATCGTCCACCTCGGCGACGTTGTCCTGCTTGCTCCAGAACAGCGCCGTGGCCAGGTTCAGGCGCTCGTCCAGCAGGCTGCCCTTGAGCCCCAGTTCGTAGTTGCTGCCCACCACCGGCTCCAGGTATTTGCGGTTGGCGTCGCGGTTGGTCTGCGGCTTGAAGATGTCGGTGTAGCTGACGTACACGGTGTATTCGGGCGTGATGTCGTAGAGCAGTCCGGCGTAGGGCGTCCACTGGTCGTTGTGCTTCTGGCGGGTGGTGTCCACGGCCGTCACGTGCAGGTCGTCGCCGAAGGTGTTGCTGGTGCTGGACGACTCCCAACTGCCGTAACGGCTGCCGAGCACCGCATGCAGACGGTCGGTGAGGCTCAGGCGGGTGGCCAGGTAGCCGGCCTTCTGCCGGGTATCGTCCTTGGATTCGGTGAGCCCGGTGACGGTGTCGGGGAACTTGGCGATAGTGCCCATGTATTTCCAGTCGCGGATGGTGCCGTAGTCGTCTGACCGGGGGCCGGCGATCGCGTAGGGCGAAGCGGAGCGCCGTTCGGCCTCGCCGTACCCCAGCATCAGTTCGTGTTCGCGGCCCAGCAGCGTGTAGGGACCGGAGACGTTGAAGTCATAGGCGGTCATCTTCTGCGTGCCGAGCATGTGCGAGGTGTAGGCCGTCATGCCGCTGCGGTCCGCCTCGGGGAACCCGGCGCCGCCGTAGTAGACCTTGCCGTCGGTGTCGCTCTGGCGGTGGGTGTAGGCGGCCTTGAGGTGCCAGCCGTCGGCCAGCGCCTGGTCGAGGGTGGCGAACGCGGTCTTGTCCCTGATCGGCCAGGAGCTCCAGGACGTCGCCATGTTGGTGGAGCGGCCCAGGCCGGCCTTGCCGCCGTCGGCGTTCCAGTACGGCACGGTGCCCCAGGAGGTGCCTTGCACGTGCTTGTCCTGGTAGTCGTAGCCGACCGCCAGCACGGTGGAGTCGGTCAGGTCGGCTTCGAGGATGCCGTAGCCGACTTCCCGCTGCAGCGCGTACTTGTCGCGGAACGACTGGCTGTCGCGGTAGGCCAGCACGCTGCGCCCGCGCAGGCGCCCGTCGAACGCCAGCGGCCCGCCCACGTCCACGTAGCTGTAGTAATCGTCGTAGCTGCCGCCGCTGACCCCGGCCTGGGCCTGCCATTGGGCGGTGGGGCGCTTGCGCACCATGTTGATGGTCGCCGACGGATCGCCCGCGCCGGTGGTCAGGCCGGTGGCACCGCGCACCACCTCGATGCGGTCGTAGATGATCGTGTCCGAGTCCGACTTCATGAACGTGAACGTGTTGAGCATGCCATCGACCTGGAAATTGTTGATCGAATAGCCGCGCGAGGAATAACTGATCCGGTCCGAGTCGTTGTGCTGCACCACGATGCCGGTGGTCTGGCTCATGGCCTCGGACAGGGTGCCGAGCTTGAAGTCGTCCATTTGCTGGCGGGTGACCACCGACATCGATTGCGGGGTGTCCTTGATCGACAGGTTGAGCCGCGTCGCCGTGCTCATCGCGCCGGTGGTGTAGGCGCCGGTGTGTTCGGTGGTGCTGCCCAGGCCCTGGGCCGTGACGCTGGTGGCGGCCAGCTCCAGGGCCGGCGCGTCGGTTTCCGGGCGCTGCTCGGCCTCGGTCTCGGCCAGAAGGTCCGGGCTCAGGGCGACACTGCACAGGCCCAGGGTGAGGGTCATGGAACGGGTGATGGGCGCGAACATCGCAGCCGACTCCTTGTCATCGAGGGAAAATTTCCGTTTGCTCAGAGACGAAGGGGAAGGGCGCGATTTAGGGTTAAACGAGAAATATTGTTATTTGGAGCGCCCGGACATGAGGCCGGTGTTCACCGCCAGACCGTGTGGGAGCCCGCCTGCTGGCGATGGCGGCAGGTCGGCCGAGTGTGATGTTGGCTGACCCATCGCTATCGCCAGCGGGCTGGCTCCCACAGGATTTTGCGTCTGGTCAAAGGGCCGCGTCGGCCTTCAGCTCCAGGCTGTCCAGCACCCGGTTCACCGCCAGTTCGCCGAGCATGATCAGCTGCGCGATGCCTTGCGCCGTATGCCGGTGCTGGCCGTCTAACAACCCCGCAAAGTTGTTGGCCATGACCTTGGCCGAGGTCAGGGTCTCGCAGGCGTCGGCCAGCAGTTCTTCGTTGTCGGCGGCGGGGGCGATGGCGTAGAGCTTGCTGATCTTGAGCGCAGGTTCAGGGACGAACATCGGGTTGAGGTAATGGTCGAGGGCGCGCTCGGCGGCTTCGTTGAGCTTGCGCGAGTCGGGGGATTCGTAGGGGGACGTGGGGTCGGTTTCGGGTGGG
>NZ_NEHZ01000021.1:0-144693 GCF_002112565.1 Pseudomonas sp. R25(2017) | reverse complement strand
CAAACTGGCCCGGATCGTATTCGCCCTGCTCAAAGGACAAAGCGAATATGAACCGAAAGCAGGCTGAGGGCTTTGCCTCAACCATAGAATCTCCCACAGTCAGGCGCGCCTGAATACAGCCGCTGCGGGAGCGGCGGCGCGACGATTCGACTTGTCCGCGACGGGGCCATCGGCCCCGTGCATCATTCAGCTTCGTCAGCCCCTCGATAGAACAGCGAATACCCCACCTGCCCCACCGCCTCGTTCAGCAACTGTCCGCTTTGCCAGATCGACTTGAACTCCGGCAACCAGCCGCCGAACGGCCGGGCGTTGTCCGTGCCAAGGAAGCCGACCGGCGCCGGCACCACCTCGAACCCGGCCTGCTCGAAACACCACACCGCCCGCGGCATGTGCCAGGCCTGGGTCACCACCGCGACGCGCTTGATGCCCTGGGGCAGCAGCACCTTGGCGCTGAGCACGGCGTTTTCCCAGGTCGTGCGGCTCTCGCCTTCCTGCCAGCGCACCGTCACCCCGAAATCGTCGCGTAGCGAATCGGCCATCAGCTTGGCTTCCGTCGGCGGCGTGCCGTAATGCAGGCCGCCGCTGGTCAGGATCGGCAGCCCCGAGGCCTTGGCCAGACGCGCCGCATATCGCTGCCGCTCAAGCCCGATGCCGGTCGGCTGATCCTCGCCCCAGGCCAGGTCGCCGCGCTCGCGCCCGGAACCCAGCACCACAATCGCGTCGGCGCGTTGCGAAAGCCCCGCCCAGGCCTCACGGGCCAGCGGCGGCTCGCGCTCCAGGGCCTTGGCGCCCCATTGCACGACCACCGGCAGGCTCATCAGCCACAAACCGCCCAGCCCCAGGGCGAAGCACAGCCCGGCCAGGCGCGGACGTGAGCGGCGCAGCCACCAGGCGACCAACAGCAGCAGGAAAAGGATGCCGGGCGGCAGCAGCAGTTGTTTGATGAAATAGCGAAAGGGCATCGGGCATCTCCAAAGATGCCCGCAGCCTAAGTGGGTTGATTCGACGCGACAACCTATAAGGTGGGATCCCGCTTGAAAAGATCCGCTTCTTGACCTGCCATGCGCTTACTTGGCCTGCAGGGTGCGGACCTTGACGGTCGCTCTGCCGGGCGCCTTGTCCTTGAGCCATATGACCTTGGCCGAAGGCACTGCATCGAGCTGTTTCACTGCCTGTGACAGACATCCGTGGGCTTCACGTTCACTGCGATCCAGGTAAGCCTTGACCAGATCGAACTCGGCGGGGCTCAAGCCGCGCAATTCCAGCTCCAGGGGGCGCTCGTCGCGCAGCCGTCCCGCGGTTCTCGCCGCGTCCAGGGCCATGCCCAGACGGTCGATCAACCGCTCGTACAACTCGGGTTTGGTTACGTTCTGTTGCTGTGACTCCACCATCCCTCACCTCATTGAAGATAAGACTCACTCCCCACTAAGGAGCTTAGCTTCGCTGCACAAACCGGCCGCACGCCGCGACCAACGGCCCCCGCAGCCGTTTTGCCCGGCCGGACGGGCGCAATCAGGGTTTCCCTAGGCCAAGCGCGGTCATGTATGCTACGGCGCTTCCTGTCACTCCACTTCCAGCCCGTCCGGGCCGCGAAACGCCAACTTGGCGTCACCCGCCCCCGATGTCGCATCGAAGAGGACTGGGCCACCCCTATCCAGTACAAAAGTAGCCATGCACGAACACTATCAGCCCCGTGAAATCGAAGCCGCCGCCCAGTCGTTCTGGGATGAGCACAAGTCCTTTGAAGTCAGTGAACAGCCAGGCAAGGAAACCTACTACTGCCTGTCGATGTTCCCTTACCCCAGCGGCAAGCTGCACATGGGGCACGTGCGCAACTACACCATCGGCGACGTGATCTCCCGCTACCAGCGCATGCAGGGCAAGAACGTCCTGCAGCCGATGGGCTGGGACGCGTTCGGCATGCCGGCGGAAAACGCCGCGATGAAGAACAACGTGGCGCCCGCCAAATGGACCTACGAAAACATCGCCTACATGAAGTCCCAGCTGCGCAGCCTGGGCCTGGCGGTGGACTGGTCGCGCGAAGTCACCACCTGCAAGCCGGACTACTACCGCTGGGAGCAGTGGCTGTTCACCCGCCTGTTCGAGAAGGGCGTGATCTACCGCAAGAACGGCACCGTGAACTGGGACCCGGTCGACCAGACCGTCCTGGCCAACGAGCAGGTGATCGACGGCCGCGGCTGGCGTTCCGGCGCGGTGATCGAAAAGCGCGAAATCCCGATGTACTACTTCAAGATCACCGCCTACGCGGATGAGCTGCTGGAGAGCCTCGACGAGCTGACCGGCTGGCCTGAACAGGTCAAGACCATGCAGCGCAACTGGATCGGCAAGTCCCGCGGGATGGAAGTGCAGTTCCCGTACAACGTCGATTCCATCGGCGAGACCGGCACCCTGAAGGTCTTCACCACCCGTCCTGACACCCTGATGGGCGCGACCTACGTCGCCGTGGCCGCCGAGCACCACCTGGCCGCCCTGGCCGCGCAGAACAACCCTGAGCTGCAGGCGTTCATCGCCGAGTGCAAGGCCGGCAGCGTCGCCGAAGCCGACGTCGCCACCCAGGAAAAGAAAGGCCTGCCCACAGGCCTGTTCGTCGAGCACCCGCTGACCGGCGAGAAACTGCCGGTGTGGGTCGCCAACTACGTGCTGATGCACTACGGCGACGGCGCGGTCATGGCCGTTCCGGCCCACGACGAGCGCGACTTCGAGTTCGCCCAGAAGTACAGCCTGCCGGTCAAGTCCGTGGTGCGCACCAGCGCCGGCGACACCAACCCGGCCCCGTGGCAGGACGCCTACGGCGAGCACGGCACGCTGATCAACTCAGGCGAGTTCGACGGCCTGGACTTCGCCGGCGCGTTCGACGCCATGGAAGTCGCCCTGATCAAGAAAAACCTCGGCGCCTCGCGCACCCAGTTCCGCCTGCGCGACTGGGGCATCAGCCGCCAGCGCTACTGGGGCTGCCCGATCCCGATCATCCACTGCGGCGCCTGCGGCGACGTGCCGGTGCCGGAAGACCAGTTGCCGGTCGTGCTGCCGGAAGACGTGGTGCCGGACGGCAACGGCTCGCCGCTGGCGCGCATGCCGGAATTCTACGAGTGCGCCTGCCCGAAATGCGGCCAGCCCGCCAAGCGTGAAACCGACACCATGGACACCTTCGTCGAGTCGTCCTGGTACTACGCCCGCTACGCCTCGCCGCACTTCGAAGGCGGCCTGGTGGAAAAATCCGCGGCCGACCACTGGCTGCCGGTGGATCAGTACATCGGCGGCATCGAGCACGCCATCCTCCACCTGCTGTACGCGCGCTTCTTCCACAAGCTGATGCGCGACGAAGGCCTGGTGAGCTCCAACGAGCCGTTCAAGAACCTGCTGACCCAGGGCATGGTGGTCGCCGAGACCTACTACCGCCGCGAAGCCAACGGCGCCTACACCTGGTTCAACCCGGCGGACGTCGAGCTCGAGCGCGACAGCAAGGCCAAGGTCATCAGCGCCAAGCTGATCGCCGACGGCCTGCCGGTGGAGATCGGCGGCACCGAGAAGATGGCCAAGTCGAAGAACAACGGCGTCGACCCGCAGTCGATGATCGACCAGTTCGGCGCCGACACCTGCCGCCTGTTCATGATGTTCGCCTCGCCGCCCGACATGAGCGCCGAATGGTCGGACTCCGGCGTGGAAGGCTCGCACCGCTTCCTCAAGCGCGTCTGGCGCCTGGCCCAGGCCCATATCGTCCAGGGCCTGCCGGGCAAGCTGGAGGTCGCCGCCCTGAACGACGAGCAGAAGGCCGTCCGCCGCTCGATCCACCAGGCCATCAAGCAGGCCAGCCACGACGTCGGCCAGAACCACAAGTTCAACACCGCCATCGCCCAGGTGATGACCCTGATGAACGTGCTGGAGAAAGCCGCCCAGGGCACCGAGCAGGACCGCGCCCTGATCCACGAAGGCCTGGAGACCGTGACGCTGCTGCTGGCGCCGATCACCCCGCACATCAGCCACGACCTGTGGAACCGCCTGGGCCACGCCGGCCCCGTGATCGACGCCGCCTGGCCTGCGCTGGACGAAAGCGCGCTGGTGCAGGACAGCCTGACCCTGGTGATCCAGGTCAACGGCAAGCTGCGCGGCCAGATCGAAATGCCGGCCAGCGCCACCCGCGAGGAGATCGAAGCCGCGGCCCGCGCCAACGAGAACGTGCTGCGCTTCGTCGACGGCCTGACGATCCGCAAAGTGATCGTGGTGCCGGGCAAACTGGTCAACATCGTCGCCAGCTAAATTGGATCGGGCGCCGGCTGCGGCCGGCGCCCTGTAAAACCTTTCGGGCCGCAGCATCGGCCCACACGGTTTCAAGGGGAGCAACACAATGATCAAACGCAATCTGCTGGTGATGGGCCTCGCGGTCCTGTTGAGCGCCTGCGGTTTCCACCTGCGCGGCACCGGCACCACCGAACTGGCGATCAAGGAACTCGACCTGAGCGCCCGCAACGCCTACGGCGAGACCGTGACCCAACTGCGCCAGGTGCTGGAGTCCAGCGGCGTCAAGGTGGTCTCCGGCGCGCCGTACAAGCTGTTCCTGGCCGACGAGCAGGAAAGCCAGCGCATCCTCAGCTATGCCGGCGCAGGCCGTACGGGCGAGTACCAGGTCAACACCGTGCTCAACTACGACATCCGCGGCGAGAACAACCTGCTGCTCAAGAGCGACAAGCTTGAAGTGCAGAAAGTGTTCATCCACGACGGCAACAACCTGGTGGGTTCCGACCAGGAAGCCAACGACGCCCGCCGCGAAACCCGCCGCGAGCTGGTTCAGCGCATGATGCTGCGCCTGCAGCAACTGACGCCGGCCCAGCTGGACGACCTGCAGCAGAAGGCCAACGCCCGCGCCAAGGCGGAAGCCGACGCGCTGGAAGCGGCGCAGAAGGCTGAGGCGGAGACTCCGCGTCAGTCGCCGCTCGAACTGCCGCAGCAGTAAGACGTCCGGGGCGCTCAGGCGCCCCGTTCGCTTTCTCTTATGAAGCTCGCTCCCGCCCAACTCGCCAAACACCTGCAAGGCACGCTGGCGCCGGTCTACGTCATCAGTGGCGACGACCCGCTGCTGTGCCAGGAAGCCGCCGACGCCATCCGCTCCGCCGCCCGCCGGCAGGGCTTCGACGAACGCCAGGTGTTCGCCGCCGACGCCAACTTCGATTGGGGCACGCTGCTGCTGGCCGGCGCCAGCCTGTCGCTGTTCGCCGAAAAGCGCCTGCTGGAACTGCGCCTGCCCTCGGGCAAGCCCGGTGACAAGGGCGCCGCCGCGCTCATCGAATACTGCTCGCGCCCGGCCGAAGACACCCTGCTGCTGATCAGCCTGCCCAAGCTCGACGGCAGCGCGCAGAAAACCAAGTGGGGCAAGGCCCTGGTCGAAGGTGCGCAGACCCAGTTCGTGCAGATCTGGCCGGTGGACGCCAACCAGCTGCCCAGCTGGATCCGCCAGCGCCTGTCCCAGGCCGGCCTGTCGGCCAGCCAGGACGCGGTGGAACTGATCGCCGCGCGGGTCGAGGGCAACCTGCTGGCCGCCGCCCAGGAAATCGAAAAGCTCAAGCTGATGGCCGAGGACGGGCAGATCACCGTCGAAACCGTGCAGGCGGCCGTGGCCGACAGCGCACGCTTCGACGTGTTCGGCCTGACCGACGCGATCCTCAACGGCGAAGCCGCCCACGCGTTGCGCATGCTCGAAGGCCTGCGCGGCGAAGGCGTCGAGCCGCCGGTGATCCTCTGGGCCCTGGCCCGGGAACTGCGCCTGCTGGCCAGCATCGCCCAGCAGTACAGCCAGGGCACGCCGCTGGACAAGGCCTTCAGCCAGTCCAAGCCGCCGGTCTGGGACAAGCGCAAGCCGCTGATGACCAAGGCCCTGCAACGCTACTCGGCCCAACGCTGGGCGCAACTGCTGCTCGAAGCCCAGCGCATCGATGCGCAGATCAAGGGCCAGGCACCGGGCTCGCCGTGGATGAGCCTGAGCCGGTTGTCATTGCTGATGGCCGGACAGCGCCTGCCGTTGCCTGCCGAATAAGTGCCGGACGTTGCGGCAAAGGCGCAAGCTTCCTCGCCGCAATGTTCATCACCGGACTGGACAGACCGCGAACATCGGCAGATCATCTGCCACGCAAAATCCCCCCTCAGAGAGTGACATCATGAGCAAAAAGCCATCGAAGCATGGCCACAACAAGGCCAAATCCATCATCGCCCAACCGCTGTTCCGCAGCCGCCAGGAACGCCCGGCCAAGGGCAAAGGCAGCTACCGCCGCGAAGCCTTCCAGTCTAAAAGCTGGGAGGCTTCTTACTTTCTGGCCGCGTGAAGCGCTTCACCCCTTTGCCATGTTAAGGTCTGCACCTGATTCACATCCTCTGGACCTGTGCATGCCCCTTTGCCTTACCCGTCGTTGGCCCGTGCGCCAATTGATCGCCGCCACCAGCTTCGTGTTGCTGGTCGCCTGCGCGGAGAAACCCACCGCCGCCGACGCGCAACCGCTCCAGACCGCCCCCGTGGCCACCGCCCCGGCCATCGTTCCGCCCGTCGTGCCTTCCGGTGACGACCTCGACCTGCAACCGACCCAAACCTTCGCCGAATGGCAGGCAGGCTTTCGCAAGGACGCCCTCGCCGCCGGGATCCGCGCCGACGTGTTCGACCGCGCCTTCGCCAACGTCAGCTTCGACGCCAGCGTGATCCGCGCCGACCGCAGCCAGCCGGAGTTCGCCCGGCCGGTGTGGGAATACCTCGACGGCGCGCTCTCGCCGCTGCGGGTGCGCAAGGGCCAAGCCCTGATCAATCAGTACGCCGGCATCCTGCAGAGCATCGAACAGCGCTATGGCGTGGACCGCCAGGCACTGGTGTCGGTGTGGGGGATGGAAAGCAACTTCGGCCAGTTCCAGGGCAACAAGTCGGTGATCAACTCACTGGCGACCCTGGCCTACGAAGGCCGCCGCCCGGGCTTTGCCCATGCGCAACTGATCGCCGCGCTGCAGATCCTGCAACAGGGCGACACCACGCCCGAGAAGATGCTCGGCTCCTGGGCCGGCGCCATGGGCCAGACCCAGTTCATCCCGACCACCTACAACACCCACGCGGTGGACTTCGACGGCGACGGCCGCCGCGACATCTGGGGCAGCCCGGCCGACGCCCTGGCCTCGACCGCGCATTACCTGCAAAGCTCCGGTTGGCAGCGCGGCCAGCCGTGGGGCTTTGAAGTGCAGCTGCCGAGCGGCTTCAACTACACCCTGGCTGACGGCGCGATCCGCAGGAGCGTCGCCGAGTGGCGCCAAATGGGCGTGATCCTGCCCAACGGCGGGCAAGCGCCGGCCGGTTCCGATCAGTTGTCCGCCGCCCTGCTGCTGCCGGCCGGCTACCGTGGCCCGGCGTTCCTGATCCTCGACAACTTCCGGGCGATCCTCAAGTACAACAACTCCTCGTCGTACGCCTTGGCGGTGGGTCTGCTGTCGGAGCGCTTCAACGGCGCCGGCCTGATCAGCGGCACCTGGCCCAAGGACGACCTGCCGCTGAGCCGCACCGAGCGGATCGAACTGCAGAACCTGCTAAGCGCACGCAACTACGACGCCGGCGCGGCGGACGGCATCATCGGCGCCAACACGCGCAAGGCGATCCGCAGCGCGCAACAGTCGTTCGGCTGGCCGGCGGACGGCTATCCGACGCACAAGCTGCTCGAAAGCCTGCGCGCCCAGTAAAAAGCATCGCGGGCAAGCCCGCTCCCACAGGGATCGCACTGAACCTGGTGGGAGCGGGCTTGCCCGCGAATACGCTCCGGCAGGCGCCGGATGCTTACTGCCTGACCACCACATCCTGCTCCAGCAGCAACTCTTGCTTCCCGGCGTCCAGCCGCACCAGCGCCCCCAGCGGCAAGGTCAGGTTCGGATCGCAATGCCCGCTGCGCCAGCCGGACAGCACTGGGATGCGCAGCGGTTCGAAGGTCTGCTTGAGCAACCGGTTCAGCGCAACGGTCTCTACCCCCGCCACATCCCCGACCAGCACACCGCGCAACTTGCGCAGGTGACCGGCCAGGCGCATCTGGGTCAGCAGCCGGTCAATGCGGTACAACGGCTCGTTGACGTCCTCGATCAACAGGATCACCCCTTCGGCGTCGATCTCGTAGGGCGTGCCCAGCGTGGATGCGATCATCGCCAAGTTGCCGCCCAGCAGCCGGCCATGGGCGATCCCCGGCTCGACGGTGGTCAACGGCCAGGCCGCCGGGTGGGCGATCACGCTGCCGGCCTGTAATTGGCCCCGCAGCATGGCAAAGAACGAAGTGACCGTCGGCGGCTCCTTGTCGCCCAGCAGGTCGGCGTTGAGCAGCGGCCCGTGAAAGGTCACGAACCCGGCGTAACGGCTGATGGCGAGGTGCAGCGCGGTGATGTCGCTGTAGCCGACGAACGGCTTGGCATGGCGCCCCAGCAGGTCGTAGTCGATGCGGTCGAGCAGGCGCGGCGTGCCGTAGCCGCCGCGCAGGCAGATGATCGCGTCGACCTCGGGATCGGCAAACGCGGCGTGCAGGTCATTGAGGCGCACCTCGT
Source organism: Pseudomonas sp. R25(2017) (assembly GCF_002112565.1). NCBI lineage: Bacteria > Pseudomonadati > Pseudomonadota > Gammaproteobacteria > Pseudomonadales > Pseudomonadaceae > Pseudomonas > Pseudomonas sp. R25(2017). Next base: position 136,131 of record NZ_NEHZ01000021.1, on the reverse strand, counting down.
CGCTGCCGGCCAGGTAACCGTCCTTCTCATAGACGCCGGGAAAGATCCGCAGCCCGTAGCCCCGGGCGCGCATCCACTGCACCGCCTTGTCCGTGTCCAGCGTGCCCGGCCCTGCGGGCGCGATGACGCCGATCGTCCCTTCGGACGGCAGCGCCGGCACGGGTCGGTGCGGAAAAAGGGTGTGGGTCGGTCGAACGGTCATCCATGGATCTCCCTGCGTGAAGTCGTGAGCACACAGTAGTCAGGAACGGCGGCAAACAGAAGAGGCATTGTCAGCCATCGGTTGCGGGAAAAGTCTCTGTCGAGCATAGGCCAGGCAAAAAAACGCCCGCCGGGCGCTGGGGCGCGGCGGGCGATTTCGGGTCAGCGCCGGATCAGGAACCCAGCAGCTCGGCCTTGACCAGTTTCGCCTGCTCGTCGGCGTGGTAGGAGGAACGCACCAGCGGGCCGGAGGCGACGTTCTTGAAGCCCATCTTGTAGCCTTCCTCGGCGAACCAGGCGAAGGTGTCCGGGTGCACGAAGCGCTGCACCGGCAGGTGGCTGCGGGACGGCTGCAGGTACTGGCCCAGGGTCAGCATGTCGATGTCATGCTCGCGCATGCGCTTCATGACTTCGATCACTTCGTCGTCGGTCTCGCCCAGGCCCAGCATCAGGCCGGACTTGGTCGGGATGTGCGGCATCATCTGCTTGAAGCGCTGCAGCAGGGTCAGCGACCACTGGTAGTCGGAACCCGGGCGTGCGGCCTTGTACAGGCGCGGCACGGTTTCCAGGTTGTGGTTGAACACGTCCGGCGGCTCGGCGGCGGTGATTTCCAGGGCGATGTCCATGCGGCCGCGGTAGTCCGGCACCAGGGTCTCCAGCTGCACGTTCGGCGACAGCTTGCGGATCTCGCGGATGCAGTCGGCGAAGTGCTGGGCACCGCCGTCGCGCAGGTCGTCACGGTCCACCGAGGTGATCACCACGTACTTGAGGCGCAGGTCGGCGATGGCGATGGCCAGGCTTTCCGGCTCGTTGACGTCCAACGGCTTCGGACGGCCATGGCCGACGTCGCAGAACGGGCAGCGACGGGTGCAGATGTCGCCCATGATCATGAAGGTCGCGGTGCCGCCGGAGAAGCACTCGCCCAGGTTCGGGCAGGAGGCCTCTTCGCAGACGCTGTGCAGCTTGTGCTTGCGCAGCAGGGTCTTGATGCGCTCGACTTCCGGCGAAACCGGGATGCGCACGCGGATCCAGTCGGGCTTCTTGGGAAGCTCCGTGGTCGGGATGATCTTCACGGGGATGCGTGCGACCTTCTCGGCGCCGCGCAGCTTGACGCCGGCTTCGACCTTGGCACGCGGGGCCGGGCGCTCAGTGACATCGAGCGTCGGGATCATGGTTTGCACTGCATCAGTAGTCATATCAGTCGATTCCGCCCGTCAGGGTCGTCTGCTCAGCATAGTCGAGGTGTTTGACGAGCTGCGCGCGCAGCCGGGCACTTACCTCGGCAAATTCAATCGATCCTGCGTGGTCGCTCAGCTGGGTCATGGCCAGCCCGGCGTAGCCGCAGGGATTAATCCGTCGAAACGGCTCCAGGTTCATGTCCACGTTCAGGGCCAGGCCGTGAAAGGAACAGCCGTGGCGAATCCGCAGCCCCAGGGATGCGATCTTCGCCCCGTCGACATAGACGCCGGGAGCGTCGGGCTTGGCCGCTGCGGTCACGCCGTAGCTGGCCAGCAGTTCGATCAGGCATTGCTCCATGCGCGTGACCAGGTCCCGAACGCCGAAACCCAGCTTGCGCACGTCCAGCAGCAGGTAGGCCACCAGTTGGCCGGGGCCGTGGTAGGTCACCTGCCCGCCCCGGTCCACCTGCACCACCGGAATGTCGCCCGGCAGCAGCAGGTGTTCGGCCTTGCCGGCCTGGCCCTGGGTGAACACCGGCGGGTGCTCGACGAGCCAGACTTCGTCCGCGGCATCGCTGCCGCGTTCGTTGGTGAAGCGCTGCATGGCATGCCAGACCGGCTCGTAAGCCATCTGGCCGAGTTCGCGAAAGCCCAGCGTGCCCGGCATCACAGCACCATGTGCACGAAACCGGTCGCCCGCAGTTCGCTGTTGATGTTGTACAGCTGATCCTGGTCGGTCGCCACGATGTGCAACTGGATGGTGGTGTACTTGCCGTTGCTGCTTTGACGCTCGTCCACACGCTCATCGTTGATCTTGGCGTATTTGCGGACGATGTCGATGATCTTGTCCTTGTTGCCCACGCCGGTGTCGCTGATCACCTTGACAGGATAGTCCGTGACAGGAAATTCGATCTTTGGCGCCTTTACTTGGGTATCGCTCATGGCGTAACGGCCTCGCAAGCCGTGCCAACGAGCATGGCCCCGCTCCGGGTTCGGGGCGGGGCCATGCAGGTCAACACTGGGATCAGTTGAACAAGCCGTAGAAGAATAGACGGATGCTATCCCACATGCGGCGGAAGATACCACCCTCCTCGACAGCGTCCAGGGCGATCAGGTCGGCGCTGTGCACCACCTTGTCGTCCAGTTTCACTTCGACTTTACCGATCACGTCGCCCTTGGCGATCGGCGCGGTCAGTTGCGGGTTCATGGTCATGCTGGCGGCGAGCTTCTTCAGCTGGCCTTTCGGCAGGGTCATGGTCAGGTCCTGGGCCAGGCCGGCCCTGACCTGACCGGTGGTGCCCTTCCAGACCGGCGCCTGGGCCAGTTCGGTGCCCTTCTGGTAGAAGGTCTGGGTTTCGAAGAAGCGGAAACCGTAGGTCAGCAGCTTCTGGGTCTCGGCGGCGCGGGCCACTTCGCTGTTGGTGCCGAACACCACCGCGATCAGGCGCATGCCGTCGCGCACGGCCGAGGACACCATGCAGTAGCCGGCTTCGTCGGTGTGGCCGGTCTTCAGGCCGTCGACGGTCTTGTCGCGCCACAGCAGCAGGTTGCGGTTAGGCTGCTTGATGCCGTTCCAGAAGAACTCCTTCTGGGAGTAGATGGCGTAGTGCGCCGGGTCTTCGTGGATGATCGCGCGGGCCAGGATCGCCATGTCATGGGCCGACGAGTAGTGCTCAGGGTTGGGCAGGCCGGTCGGGTTCATGAAGTGGGTGTTGGTCATGCCCAGGTCGGCGACGGTCTTGTTCATCAGGTCGGCGAACGCGTCTTCGCTGCCGGCGATGTGCTCGGCCACCGCGACGCTGGCGTCGTTGCCCGACTGGATGATGATGCCGTGCAGCAGGTCGCTGACGGTCACCTGGGAGCCGACCTTGATGAACATCCGCGAACCGCCGGTGCGCCAGGCGTTCTCGCTGACGGTCACCGGATCGTTCTCGCCGATCTGGCCGCGACGGATCTCCAGCGTGGCGATGTACGCGGTCATCAGCTTGGTCAGGCTGGCCGGCGGCAGGCGCTGGTCACCGTTGTTCTCCACCAGCACGTTGCCGCTGCTGGCGTCCATGAGCACGTAGGATTTGGCGGCCAGTTGCGGCGGCGACGGCATCATCTCGGCCGCGAAGGCGGCAGGCGAGAGGAGCAGCGGGACTAGCAGGCACAGGCGTTTGGCAAAGGTGGTGATGTTCATCCGTCTCTCGAAATCGCTAATGGAAACTGCCCTTGCGGGCAAAACTAATCAGATGGCCTTCTCATCGGGCCATCGCGTGTTCAGTTGCTCACTCCAGTCACCCTTGCCGGGCTTTTGTTCTTCGACGAGCCAACAACCTGGTCCACCCCCCGAAACCGCAAGTGAACCGTCAATCAAGTCCTACGTTTTTTACTCGGTGACCACGCTCGGCGAACCGAGGTTGGCCAGGCGCACGCTGTTCTGCACCTGGGCGATCTCACCCGGCGATCCGATCGGCCCCAGCCGCACCCGGTGCAGGGTCTGCTGATTGCGCACGATCGAACTGATGAACACCGGAGCGCTCACCATCCCGCTGAGCTTCGACCTCAGGAGTTCTGCAGCGTCCGGGTTGGCGAACGCGCCCACCTGCAGATACTGGCCAGACGCTGTTGCAGAAGCGTTTTTTTTTGCATCGAGCTGAACCGGCACGACGGCCGCGGCGTGCTGCTGCGGCGGAGGCGTCCACTGCTCGACGGTGCCGGCCGAAGCCGTGATCGCCGGGGCGGCATTCTGCGCCACTTGCGGCTCGTTGAGCATCAGAGGCGCCGGACGGCCCTTGGCGGCCCACCACTGCTGCGGGTCGATGCCTTCGACCTTGACCCGCGCGGTGCCGATTTCGGCGTAGCCGAGCTTCTTGGCGGCCGCGTAGGACAGGTCGATGATCCGGTCCGAATAGAACGGCCCGCGGTCATTGACCCGCAGGATCACGCTCTTGTTGTTGTCCAGGTTGGTCACCCGCACATAGCTGGGCAGCGGCAGGGTCTTGTGCGCGGCGCTCATGCCGTACAGGTCGTACACCTCGCCGTTGGCGGTGTTCTGGCCGTGGAACTTGGTGCCGTACCAGGACGCGGTGCCCTGGGCGACGTAGGTCTTGGATTCCTGCAGCGGGAAGTAGGTCTTGCCCAGCACCGTGTACGGGTTGGCCTTGTAGGGGCCGGTGTGCAGGGTCGGCGTGGCGTCCGGGATGCGCGACACGTCGACGTCCCACCACGGCGCGCCGTCCTTGTGGGCCCGGTTGATGTCCAGGCCCGGCTGCGAGCGGACGCTGTTGGAGGCGGACTTCTGAGCGGGCGAACGGCTGGTCGAGCAACTGGCGACCAGCACCGCCAACGCAGCGAATGCCACCAGCTTCAGGGGTTTGTTGATAGGCAATGCCCGCATTACTTGACGCCCCGTGCTTGTACCAGCTGTTCAGACAGTTGATGTACGGCCATGGCGTACATCACGCTGCGGTTATAACGCGTGATCGCGTAGAAATTCTTCAGGCCCATCCAGTATTCGGGGCCGTTGTCGCCTTCGAGGCGGAACGCGGTGACCGGCATGTCGTCGCGCAGCGCATCATGACTCGACCAGCCCAGCCCCCGCAACTCCCCGACGGTTTTCGTCGGCTCGATGCCGGCGGTCAGACCTTCGTCCACCTGCTCGCCCCGCACGTCCGCCCGGCTCACCACCGGTTCACCGGCGACCCAGCCGTGACGCTTGAAATAGCTGGCGACGCTGCCGATCGCATCGTCCGGGTTGTTCCAGATGTTGATGTGGCCGTCGCCGTCGAAATCCACCGCATAGGCGCGGAAACTGCTCGGCATGAACTGCGGCAGGCCCATGGCGCCGGCGTAGGAGCCCTTGAGCGTCAACGGGTCGACCTGTTCCTCACGGGCCAGCAGGAGGAACTCGCGCAGCTCCTTGCGGAAAAACTCGGCACGGGGAGGATAGTCGAATCCGAGGGTGGACAAGGCATCGATCACCCGGAAATTGCCGGTATTGCGTCCGAAAAAGGTCTCAACGCCGATGATCGACACGATCACCTGGGCCGGAACGCCGTATTCCTGCTCGGCGCGGGCCAGGGTGGCCTCGTGCTGGCGCCAGAAGTCCACCCCGCGGGCGATGCGCGCGTCGGTGAGGAACATCGGCCGGTATTCCTTCCATTGCTTGACCCGCTCGGCGGGCTTGGAAATGGCATCGAGGATCGACTGCTTGCGCTCGGCCTCGCGGAACACCGCCATCAGCTGCTCGCCGGCGAAACCGTAGTCGCGGGTCATCTCGCCGACGAACTCGGCCACCTGGGGCGAGCCCTCGTAATCACCGGCCAGCGCTTCCTGCGCGCCGCCAAGGATGCCCACCAGGCCGACCCACGGCATGTGCCGGGTCGCCCAGCCACGCATTGCTTGCATTGAACTGTTCACCTTATTCAAACCTGTGCGATCCACTTGCGGTGGGTATGGATCGACATCAAAACCCCAAACGCTGACAGCAGCGTCACCAGCGAAGTTCCTCCGTAGCTAATGAACGGCAACGGCACCCCCACCACCGGCAGCAGGCCGCTGACCATGCCGATGTTGACGAACACATAGACGAAGAACGTCATGGTCAGCGCACCGGCCAGCAGCTTGCCGAACAGCGTCTGCGCCTGGGCGGTGATCACCAGCCCGCGGCCGATCAGCAGCAGGTAGATCAGCAGCAGCGCGCAGATCCCCACCAGGCCGAACTCTTCGCCCAGCACCGCAATGATGAAGTCGGTGTGGCTTTCCGGCAGGAAGTCCAGGTGCGACTGGGTGCCCAGCAGCCAGCCCTTGCCGAACACGCCGCCGGAACCGATGGCGGCCTTGGACTGGATGATGTTCCAGCCGGTGCCCAGCGGGTCGCTTTCCGGGTCGAGGAAGGTCAGGATCCGCTGCTTCTGGTAGTCGTGCATGATGAAGAACCACATGGCGACCGCCACCGGCACGGCCGCGGCCAGCACGCTGAGGATCCAGCGCCAGCGCAGGCCGCCCATGAACAGCACGAACGCACCGCCGGCCAGGATCAGCAGCGAGGTGCCCAGATCCGGCTGGCGCACGATCAGCACGAACGGCACGCCGATCAGCAGCAGGCTGATGCCCACATGCTTGAGCTGCGGCGGCAGCGTGCGTTTGGACAGGTACCAGGCGATGGTCGCCGGCATCAGGATCTTCATGAACTCGGACGGCTGGAAGCGGATCACCCCGGGGATGTTGATCCAGCGCGTGGCGCCCATGGCGTTGTGGCCCATGATGTCCACCACCATCAGCAGCACCACCCCGACCACGTAGCCCAGCGGCACCCAGCGCGCCATGAACCGCGGCTCGAACTGGGCGATGACGATCATCGACACCAGGCCGATGCCGAACGAAGTGGCCTGCTTGCCCAGCAGGTCCCAGCTCTTGCCGCTGGCCGAATACAGCACGAACAGGCTGCCGGCGGCCAGGATCAGCAGCAGCACCAGCAACGGGCCGTCGATGTGCAGGCGTTGCAGCAGCGTCGCGCGGCGACGCATCACATCCTCGCTGGAGAGCATGCGATCGAAATTATTCTTCACGGGCCGTAGCCTCCGCACTGATAGGGCTGGCGTATTCGGCCTTCAACCGTCCGTCCTGATCCAGAAGCCAGGCATCCATGACCTGACGCACCACCGGCGCCGCGACGCCGGAGCCGGACTCACCGTTCTCGACCATCACCGACACCACGATCCTGGGATCGTCCGCCGGGGCGAAGCCCACGAACAAGGCGTGGTCGCGGTGGCGCTCCTGCACCTTGGAGCGGTCGTACTTCTCGCCCTGCTTGATCGCGACCACCTGGGCCGTACCCGACTTGCCGGCGATCCGGTACTGGGCGCCGATGGACGCCTTGCGCGCGGTGCCCCGGGCACCGTGCATCACCTGCTGCATGCCGTGGTTGACCTTGGCCCAGTCCGACGGGTCGCGCAGGACGATGTCCGGCATCGGATTCTCGTCCTTGGGCTTCTCGCCCTCGATGGTCTTGGCCAGGTGCGGGCGGTTCCACACGCCCTTGTTGGCCACCAGCGCCGTGGCCTGGGCCAGTTGCAGCGGCGTGGACTGCATGTAGCCCTGGCCGATCCCCAGGATCAGGGTCTCGCCGGGGAACCAGGCCTGACGGCGGGTCGCCCGCTTCCACTCGCGGGACGGCATCAGGCCGGGAGATTCTTCGAACATGTCCAGCGAGACCTTCTGGCCGATGCCGAACTTGTTCATGTAGGCGGACAGCCGGTCGATGCCCAGCTTGTGCGCCAGGTCATAGAAGTAGGTGTCGTTGGAACGCATGATCGCCGTGTCCAGGTCCACGAAGCCGTCACCTGTGCGGTTCCAGTTGCGGTACTTGTGATCGTAGTTGGGCAGCATGTAGTAGCCCGGGTCGAACACCCGGCTGGTCGCCGTCACTACGCCCGCGTCGAGGCCGGCGATGGCCACCGCCGGCTTGATGGTCGAGCCCGGCGGGTACAGGCCGCGCAGCACGCGGTTGAACAGCGGCCGGTCGATGGAGTCGCGCAGCTCGGCATAGGCCTTGAAGCTGATGCCGGTGACGAACAGGTTCGGGTCGAAGCTCGGCTGGCTGACCATCGCCAGCACCTCGCCGGTGCGCGGATCCAGCGCCACCACGGCGCCGCGGCGGCCGCCCAGCGCCGCTTCGGCAGCTTCCTGCAGCTTGATGTCGAGGCTCAGGACGATGTCCTTGCCCGGCACCGGATCGGTGCGCTTGAGCACCCGCAGTACGCGGCCCCGGGCGTTGGTCTCGACTTCCTCGTAACCCACCTGGCCGTGCAGCTCGGCCTCGTAGAAGCGCTCGATGCCGGTCTTGCCGATGTGGTGGGTGCCGCTGTAGTTGACCGGGTCGAGGGTCTTGAGCTCTTTCTCGTTGATCCGCCCCATGTAGCCCACCGAGTGCGCGAAATGCGCGCCCTGGGGATAGTGGCGGACCAGCTGCGCGACCACTTCCACGCCCGGCAGGCGGAACTGGTTCACCGCGATCCGGGCGATCTGCTCCTCGGTCAGCTCGAACAGGATCGGCACCGGCTCGAACGGCCGGCGCCCCTGGCGCATGCGTTTCTCGAAGATCACCCGGTCTTCGGGCGTCAGCTCCAGTACTTCGACGATCACGTCGAGCACCTGCTGCCAGTCGCCGGAGCGCTCGCGGGTCATGCTCAGGCTGAAGCTGGGGCGGTTGTCCGCCACCACCACGCCGTTGCGGTCGAAGATCAGGCCGCGGGTCGGCGGGATCGGCTGGACGTGGACGCGGTTGTTCTCCGACAGCGTCGAGTGGTACTCGTACTGGATCACCTGCAGGTAATACAGCCGCGCAATCAGCACGCCGATCAGCATGACGATCGCAATGGCCCCGAACACGACGCGGCTGCGCACCAGACGTGCGTCTTTTTCGTGGTCCTTGATGCGGATCGGCTGAGACATGAGGGCTGGATTACTTGTGGTAAGGGTGGCCGGACAGCACGGTCCAGGCACGGTACAGCTGTTCGCCGATGAGGATGCGCACCAGCGGGTGCGGCAAGGTCAACGGCGACAGCGACCAGCGCTGGTCGGCCCGGGCGCAGACTTCCGGCGCCAACCCTTCCGGGCCGCCGACCATGAAGTTGACGGTGCGCGAGTCCAGCCGCCAGCGGTCCAGTTCGACCGCCAGCTGCTCGGTGCTCCACGGCTTGCCGTGGACTTCGAGGGTGACGATCCGCTCGTTCTGCCCGACCTTGGCCAGCATGGCTTCGCCTTCCTGACGGATGAAACGGGCCACGTCGGCATTCTTGCCACGGGTATTGAGCGGAATTTCCACCAGTTCCAGCGCCAGCTCGGACGGAAGACGCTTGGCATACTCATGCCAGCCTTCTTCCACCCACTTGGGCATGCGTGAACCGACGGCGATCAGTCGCAGTCGCACAGCGCTTACCTTACTGCTGGTCTTTGTTGAGCTTGGCGAAATGCTCGTGGGTGTTTTCCGGGCTGTGGTGCTTGGCGTCGGCCGCACGGCTCTGCTCGGCACCGGCCCACAGGCGCTCCAGGTCGTAGAACTGACGGGCCGAGGCGGTCATCATGTGCACGATCACCAGGTCCAGGTCCAGCAGCACCCAGTCGCTGTCGCCCTTGCCTTCTTCGCCCAGCGGACGGGCGCCGTTCTTCTTGACCTCTTCGCGGACCTTTTCCAGCATCGCGTTGATCTGGCGGTTGGAGGTACCGGTCGCGATCACCATGTAGTCGGTGATGCTCTGCTTGTCGCGCACGTCGATGACCTGGATGTCCTGGGCCTTGACGTCTTCCAGGGCCGCCACGGCGACCTTGACCAGCTCGTCGCCCTTCAGCGGCTCGGCGCTCACGGTCGGCTCCGGCAGCGGGGCACTCTTGAACGTGCCTTTGCGCTTGATTTTGTTTACGTCGTTGTTGGTCATATAAAACTCGTTTTGCTCATGTGTTCGGCGGTTCGGGATACGCCGGTGCGTATCAGTGAAGCACGCCTTGTTCAGTTCGACGCACGGTACAGACCGTGCGCATCGATGTAGGCCAGGACCGCGTCGGGCACCAGGAAACGTACCGACTTACCGCTGGCCAGCAGTTGACGGATCTGGGTGGCGGACACCGCGAGCGGTGTCTGCCAGACGAATGCAATCTGTCCGCTCGGCCCCTTGAGGGCCTGCGGGTCGCTCACCGAGCGCGCCGCCAGCAGGTTGCGCAAGGCATCCGGCGGCTCGCTGTCGGCGTCCGGGCGCTGAAGCACCAGGATGTGGCAATGCTGGAGCAGTTCGCTCCAGCGGTGCCAAGTGGGCAGGCCGCAAAACGCGTCCCAGCCCAAAAGCAGGAAAACCTGGGTCTCCGCGGCCATTTCGGCGCGCATCGACTCCAGGGTGTCGATGGTCCAGGACGGCTTGTCCCGCTGCAGTTCGCGGGCGTCCACCACCAGCGGCGGCACGCCGGCCACCGCGCATTCGACCATCGCCAGCCGGTCCTGCGCCGACACCTGCGGCGCATCGCGGTGCGGCGGCCGGGCGCTGGGCGTCAGGCGCAGCTCGTCGAGGCCCAGGGCATCGGCGACTTCCAGCGCACCGCGCAGATGGCCGACGTGCACCGGGTCGAACGTGCCGCCCAGTACGCCGATGCGCCGGGGTCGGGATTCGCTGGCGGGCAGCGGCGCTTTAGGGTCGAGGTCGGACAAGTCAGACCGTCGCCTGGCCGCGCAACTGGCCATCACCGACCACGATGTACTTCTCGCAGGTCAGGCCTTCGAGACCCACCGGGCCGCGGGCGTGCAGCTTATCAGTAGAAATGCCGATCTCGGCACCCAATCCGTATTCGAAACCGTCGGCGAAGCAGGTCGGGGTGTTGATCATCACCGACGCCGAGTCGACTTCCGCCACGAACCGACGGGTGTCGGCAAGGTGCTCGCTGACGATCGAATCGGTGTGGTGGGAGCCGTAATGGTTGATGTGCTCGATGGCCTGGTCCAGGCCGTCGACGACGCGCACCGACAGGATCGGCGCCAGGTACTCGGTGCTCCAGTCGTCTTCGGTGGCCGCCACCGCGTCGATGATCGCGCGGGTGCGCTCGCAACCGCGCAGCTCGACGCCCTTCTCGCGAAAGCGGGCGGCCATCGACGGCAGGAAGTCCTTCGCGACGGCCTGGTCGACCAGCAGGGTCTCCATGGCGCCGCAGATGCCGTAGCGGTAGGTCTTGGCGTTGAAGGCGATGCGCTCGGCCTTGGCCAGATCGGCGTGCTCGCCGACGTAGACGTGGCAGATGCCGTCCAGGTGCTTGATCACCGGCACCCGGGCATCGCGGCTGATGCGCTCGATCAGGCCACGGCCGCCGCGCGGCACGATCACATCGACGTGTTCGGGCATGGCGATCAGCGCGCCGACGGCGGCGCGGTCGGTGGTCTCGACCACCTGCACCACGGCGGGCGGCAGGTCGGCTTCGGCCAGGCCGCGCTGGATGCAGGCGGCGATGGCGCGGTTGGAGTGGATCGCCTCGGAACCGCCGCGCAGGATGGTCGCGTTGCCGGACTTCAGGCACAGGCTCGCGGCGTCGATGGTCACGTTCGGCCGGGACTCGTAGATGATCCCGATCACGCCCAGCGGCACGCGCATCTTGCCGACCTGGATGCCCGACGGACGGAAGCTCATGTCCCGGATCGCACCCACGGGATCGGGCAATGCCGCCACCTGGCGCAGGCCGGTGATCATGCCGTCGATGCGCGCCGGGGTCAGTTCCAGACGTTCCAGCAGCGCCGGCTCCAGGCCGTTGGCGCGACCGGCGGCCAGGTCCTGTTCGTTGGCTGCCGCAAGCTCGGCGCGGGCGGCGTCCAGGGCATTGGCGGCAGCCAGCAGGGCGCGGTTCTTCTGCGCGGTGCCGGCACGGCCGATGACCCGGGACGCTTCGCGGGCGGCGCGACCCAATCGGGTCATGTAGTCAAGAACGGACTCAGTCATGGTCTGCTGGGGTCTTGGCAAAGAGGAAAGCGGCAGATTATAGCTGTCGCGTCCCGGGACTAACAGCGGTGACGGGCGGATGGTCGAAATCGCTTTGGATTTGCCGACGTTCAGCCGTGATTAAGATCCAAATTGTTATCATCGCGCCCTCCCGAGCCTGGATGAACGCCGCCCGCCATGTCCAACCTGACCGTTCCCCTCCCCGCCGCGCCCCGGCCCGCCGGCCTTGCGGACGCCTTCTTCGACCGCGACGCCCAGACGCTGGCGCAGGACCTGTTGGGCAAAGTCATCCGCCACCGGGTCGGCGACCTGTGGCTCAGCGCCCGGATCATCGAGACCGAGGCCTATTACTGCGAAGAAAAAGGCAGCCACGCCTCCCTCGGCTACACAGAAAAGCGTAAGGCTTTGTTTCTGGACGGCGGGCACATCTATATGTACTACGCCCGCGGCGGCGATTCGCTGAACTTCAGCGCCCAGGGGCCCGGCAACGCGGTGCTGATCAAATCCGCCTATCCGTGGGTCGATGAGATCAGCGGGCCGGCCAGCCTGGCGCAGATGCTGCTGAACAACCCCGACGCCCAGGGCCGGCCGCGCCCGTCGCAAAAGCTCTGCGCCGGGCAGACCTTGCTGTGCAAGGCGCTGGGGCTGAAGGTGCCGGTGTGGGACGCCAAGCGTTTCGACCACGACGTGCTGCTGGTGGAAGACACCGGCCCGGCTCCGACCCACATCATCCAGACCACCCGGCTGGGCATTCCCCACGGGCGCGACGAGCATTTGATGTACCGCTTCGTCGACGCCGCCTACGCGCAGTGGTGCACCCGGAACCCGTTGCGTCGCGGGCAGGTCGAAGGGCGCGATTACTATTTGCTGCCTTGAATATGCCGGGATCCCGGACAGGCAATGCCCTGTGGGAGCGGGCTCGCGCCTACAAGGATTCTCATGAAATGGATGGAGTGATATGCAATGGGCCAATGGCTCGATAGCGTGACCGGATGGCTGGCGGCCAACCCGCAGTGGCTGGCGGCGGCGGTGTTGATCATCGCGTTCGTGGAGTGCCTGGCGATCGCCGGGATCATCGTGCCGGGCACCGTGCTGCTGTTCACCGTGGCGGTGCTGGCCGGCAGCGGCGCGCTGCCCTTGAGCGAAACCCTGCTGCTGGGCTTTCTCGGCGGGATTCTGGGCGACGCCGTTTCCTATTACCTGGGCCGCCACTTCCACCAGAACATCCGGCGCCTGCCCGGGCTGCGCCACCATCCGGAGTGGATGGCCGGGGCCGAGACCTACTTCCAGCGCTACGGCATCGCCAGCCTGCTGGTGGGCCGGTTCATCGGCCCGCTGCGGCCCATGCTGCCGATGGTCGCCGGCATGTGCGACATGCCCTTCCCGCGCTTCGCCGCCGTGAGCCTGCTGGCCGCCGCCGGCTGGAGTGTCGCCTATCTGCTGCCGGGCTGGGCCACGGGTGCGGCGATCCGCCTGCCGCTGCCCGAAGGTTTCTGGCTGCAGGCCGGCATCGTCGCTGGCAGCATCGCCGCGATGGTGGGCCTGAGCGCCAACAGCAGCCTGCGCCGCCATCGCCGCGCGACCGTCTGGATCGGCGGCATGAGCCTGCTGATCCTGATCGGCCTGTTCATCGGCTACCCCTACCTCACCGCCCTGGATCGGGGCGTGATGACGCTGATCCAGGAACACCGGCAGCCGGCCCTGGACGAAATCGCCGTCACCTTCACGCTGATCGGCGAGTTCCGCAACATGCTGCTGTTCAGCGCCTTGTTCACCGGCCTGTTGCTGCTGATGCGCCAATGGCGCCATGCGATATTCGTCGGCGGCACCCTGCTCGTCACCGCGCTGGCCAACACCGCCACCAAGCATTTCTTCGCCCGGCTGCGCCCCGAGGTGCTGACCGATCCGCTGACCAGCTACAGCATGCCCAGCGGCCATGCCTCGGGCTCGTTCGCGCTGTTCCTGACCCTCGCGGTGCTCGCCGGGCGCGGCCAGCCGCCGCGGATGCGCCTGACCTGGCTGCTGCTCGGCTGTCTGCCGGCCATGGCCATCGCCCTGTCGCGGGTGTACCTGGGGGCGCACTGGCCGACCGACGTGCTGGCCGGTGCGATGCTGGCGGCGTGCGTGTGCGCGGCGGGGCTGTGGCTGATCCAGCGGCAGACGCCGCTCGGGCCGATGCCGCAGAAAGTCTGGTGGCTGGTGCTGCCGGCGCTGGTGGCGCTGTTCGGCCTGTTCGTCATGCGCCACCTGCCCCACGTCATGCTGCGCTACGCCTACTGACCTTCAGGCGCTGCCCCTCAAGCGCTGCCCCTCAAGCAAACAGCTCGCCTTGCAGCTCATCGAGCAGCGCCTGGATCGCGTCCAGCCGCTGCTGTGGGTCGTCGAGCTGGAGCAGGTCCAGCTTGTCCGCCTCGGCGAACGGCAGCAGGTAGGCCAGCTGATTGGCCAACGACTGCTGCCCCGCCGCGTGGGTGCCCATGTCCAGCGCCTCGACCATCGGGTGTTCGGCCAGCGCCTTGAGCAAGGCCACCAGATCCGCGTCCTCGTCCTGCAGCGGTTGCTCGGGCTCGTCGTCCAGCCATTCGATGTCGGCGACGAGCAACTGGTCGCGCTGCACCTCGCTGCGCAGCACCCGGAAGCGCCGCCCGCCCTGCACGCGGATGCCCAGCAGGCCGTTGTCCTGCTGCTGGAAATCGGTGATGCGCGCCTCGCAGCCGACCCGGGCGAAGCCTTCCGGCGCGGCGCCGACCTCGTCGCCGTCGAGGATGCACACCACGCCGAAGCCTGCGCCCTGTTTCATGCAGCGGCCGATCATGTCCAGGTAGCGCGCCTCGAAGATCTGCAAGTCGAGGTTGCAGCCGGGAAACAGCACTGTGTTCAGCGGGAAAAGCGGCAGACTCATAGCCATATCCTTACACCACCATCGACACCGCCAACGGCAGGAACACCGCCGTGGCCACGCCCATCAGACTCATCGCCAGCGCCGCGAAGGCGCCGCACTCATCGCTTTCCTGCAACGCCACCGACGTGCCCACCGCATGCGCCGTCATGCCCAGCGCCATGCCGCGCGCCTCGGGGCTGCGCACGCCGAGGCGGTCGAGCAGCGCCGGGCCGAAGATCGCGCCGATAACCCCGGTGATCAGCACGAACACCGCCGCCAGCGCCGCCACGCCGCCGATCTGCTCGGCCACCAGCATGGCGATCGGCGAGGTCACCGACTTGGGCGCCATGGTCATGAGGATCATGCGGTCGGCGCCGAACCACCAGCCCAGCGCCACGCCCATGCCGGTGGCGACCACGCCGCCTATCACCAGCGTAGTAAAGATCGGCCAGAACAATTGGCGGATGCGCCGCAGGTTCAGGTACAGCGGCACCGCCAGCGCGACGGTCGCCGGCCCCAGCAGGATGCTGAGGATCTCGGTGCTCTTGCGGTACTCGGCGTAGGACAGGCCGCAGCCGACCAGCACGCCGATCACCAGCAGCATCGACACCAGCACCGGTTGCAGGAAGATCCAGCGGGTCTTCTCGAACGCCGCCAGCACCAGTTGATAGGCCCCCAGGGTGACGCCGATGCCGAACAGCGGATGGTGGATCACCGACGCCCAGGCGCCTTGCCAGTCGAACAGCATCAGGACTCCTCCGTGCCGGCGGCGTGACGCTTGACCAGGCGCTGCATCAGCACCCCGGCGAACGCCATGGACAGGATCAGCGACACCACCAGCGCGCCGACGATGGCCCAGAAATCCGCGGCGATGGCGCCGGCGTACACCATCACCCCCACCGCCGGCGGCACCAGCAGCAACGGCAGGTAACGCAGCAGGCTGCCGGCGGCCAGGCTCAGCGGCTCGCCGACCTCGCCGCGCACGATGAGGAACCCCAGCAACAGCAGCAGGCCGATGATCGGCCCCGGCAGCACCGGCAACAGCAAATGGTTGAGCGCCGTGCCGAGCAATTGGAACAGCACCAGCCAGGTCAGGCCACGTAGCAACATCCGACATCTCCGTCCGACCGCCCGCCAAGCACGGGCGGGGCATTATAAGCATGCGGCGCCTATGCACAGGCATTCGCCAAAAGCATGGCAGGTTGACCGGAGCAAATCGCCATGATGATCTACAGTGGTTCGCAGGGCGGTCATGCCCCCCACCTGAAAAACGATAAAACCGATGAACCCAAGGAGAGTCTCAATGCCCTATGTTCCCGTTGCAGAGCTCAAAGATTATGTCGGCAAGGAACTCGGACGTTCCGAATGGCTCACCATCGATCAGGAGCGCATCAACCTGTTCGCCGAAGCCACAGGGGATTTCCAGTTCATCCACGTCGACCCGGTCAAAGCCGCGCAAACGCCATTTGGCAGCACCATCGCACACGGATTCCTGACGCTGTCGCTGATGCCCAAACTGATGGAAGACATCCTGATCCTGCCCCAGGGCGTGAAGATGGTGGTCAACTACGGGCTGGACAGCGTGCGTTTCATCCAGCCGGTCAAGGTCGACTCCAAGGTCCGGCTCAAGGTCGACCTGGTTGACGTGACCGAGAAGAAACCCGGCCAGTGGCTGCTCAAGGCCAACGCCACCCTGGAGATCGAAGGCTCGGAAAAACCGGCCTACATCGCCGAACCGCTGTCGCTCTGCTTCGTCTGAGCACCGGGATGCGAAGCGGCTCACGCCGTTTCGCATCCGCCCCGCCTCCCGGCTGTATATGGTCACCCGGCTGCGGCATACTCGGTCGCCTAATTGCCCGGAACCCGCCATGCGCTCACTTGTGTCCCTTGCCCCGATTGCCCCCCTTGCCCTGGCCCTGATGCTCACCGCCTGCGGCGATGGCGAATCGCTGCTGCCGGCCGATGCGCACCTGCCGGACGGCGGGCGCTACCGCGGCGAGCTGGTCAACGGCCTGCTGCAGGGCCAGGGCCGGGTCGACTACCCCAACGGCAGCTGGTACGCCGGCGCGTTCGACAAGGGCCAGTGGCACGGTCAGGGCGAGTGGCACGGCAGCAACGGCGAGGTCTACCGCGGCCAGTTCCGGCAGGGCCTGTTCGACGGCCAGGGCACCCTGACCACCCACGGCAGCAGCTACACCGGCGGCTTCAAGCTGGGCCGGCGCGACGGCGAAGGCACCCTGAAGGAAAACGCCATGACCTACCGCGGCGAGTTCAAGGCCGACCAGTACGCAGGGCTCGGCCGCCTCGAACTCGACGACGGCAGTTCCTACCAAGGCCAGTTCGCCAACGGCAAGCCCAACGGCGAAGGCCAGCGCGGCGACGCCAGCGGCAATCAGTTCACCGGTCGGTTCGTCAACGGCCAGCTGGAAGGCAACGGCACTTTCAACAGCGCCGACGGCGACATCTATGTCGGCGGCTTCAAGAACAACCAACTGCACGGCAAGGGCCGCTACGAGAACGCCGACGGCGACGTGTGGCTCGGCCAGTTCAAGGAAGGCGCGCTGACCGGCAAGGGCGAACTGATCGGCGCCGACGGCAGCCATTACACCGGTGACTTCAACGACTGGCGCTTCAGTGGCCAGGGCCGCCTGAACCTGTCCGACGGCAGTTTCTACATCGGCCAGTTCGACAGCGACAGCTACGCCGGGCGCGGTACCCTGGTGCTCACCGACGGCACCGTCCTGAGCGGCACCTGGGTCAACGGCCAGCGGGTGCGCGACGCCGACGGCAAGCTGTTGCCCGACACCCTCGAACTGGGTCTGCTGGCCCAGGGCCGGCTGCTCGACGACGCCCTGGGCAACGTGCCCGCCTCGACCCCGGCCGTGGAGCTGTACACCCTGACCTTGGGCGGCGACGGCAAGCAGAGCGTGTTCCTGCGCGAGTCCGACTACGTCGCCAACATGCTCGCCAGCCGTTTCGGCGCCCGCGGCCAGATCCGCCTGGTCAACCACCGCGACCACCTCGGCGACCGGCCGATGGCCACCCGCGAGAACCTGCGCCGCGCCGCCCAGACCTTGGCCGAACGCAGCGGCCCGGAAGACCTGGTGTTCATCTACCTCACCAGCCACGGCACCGCCGAGCACGAACTGGTGCTCGACCAGCCGCGCATGGAACTGGCCGACCTGCCCGCCGACGAACTGGCCGCCGTGCTGGCGCCGCTGAAGAACCGCGACAAGGTCATCGTCATTTCCGCGTGCTATTCCGGCGGCTTCATTCCGGCGCTCAAGGACGAACGCACGCTGATCATGACCGCCTCGCGCGCCGACCGCGTGTCGTTCGGCTGTTCGGAGGAAGCCAACTTCACCTACTTCGGCGACGCGCTGTTCGCCCAGGCGCTGAACCAGACCGACGACCTGGAGCAGGCCTTCAAGCTGGCCAAGGCCACCGTCGCCGAACGGGAGCTGGCGGACAATTTCGAGGCGTCGGAGCCACAGATCTGGGCACCGAAAACCGTGCTGTCGCACTGGCAGCAGCTGCGCAAGCAACAGGCCAGAAAAGCGTTGCAGAGTGCTGCATTGAACGACGGGGCGACAAAGAGCAACTAAGCTGAACAGTATCAAGGGAGAGACACTATGTACTTGACGCCTCAGCATGTCTTGCTTGCCGGAGCCACCGGGTTGACCGGTGAACATCTGCTCGACCGCCTGCTCAACGAGCCGACGATCACCCGAGTGCTCGCCCCTTCACGCCGGCCGCTGGCCGAGCATCCTCACCTGGAAAACCCCGTCGGTGATCCCCAGGCGTTCCTGCCGCAGCTCTCCGGGCGGGTCGACATCGCCTACTGCTGCCTGGGCACCACCATCAAGCAGGCCGGCTCCGAAGAGGCGTTCCGCGCGGTGGACCTGGACATGGTCGTGGCCTTCGCCAAACGTGCCCGGGAAATGGGCGCACGGCACCTGATCGTGATCAGCGCGCTGGGGGCCGACCGCAGATCCTCGATTTTCTACAACCGGGTCAAGGGCGAGATGGAGTACGCCTTGCGCGCCCAGAACTGGCCGCAACTGACCATCTGCCGGCCGTCGCTGCTGCTGGGCGACCGCAGCGAGCCGCGCCTGGGCGAGCAGCTCGCCGGGCCGTTGTCGAAACTGATCCCCGGCAAGTACCGCGGCATCGAAGCCTGCCAACTGGCCCGGGCGATGTGGCGGCTGGCGCTGGAGGAACAGGACGGGGTGCGGGTGGTCGAGTCGGATGAGCTGAGAAAGCTCGGCAAGTGATTGGCGGCGTCCGTGAGGACGCCATCGCCAGCAGGCTGGCTCCCACTGGGGAGCCGCGAATGGAGCGCGCAGCGCTGCCTTACAGCCCCCCGGTCGCCTGAAACCCGACGCCGATCACCGTCAGCAACGACAACGGCAGCAACAGCGTGTCGAGCAATGCGCTGGCCGGCAGGTCCACCTGGGGATACCCCGGCGCCTCCGCCCCGAACCGATCCTTCGCGCAGCACCCGCCATTGATCGCATACAGATCCAGCCGCGTGCCGGCGTACACCACCGGCGCCCCCGGCTTGGCCGCGTCCAGGGTGCGTGCGGTGGCGCAGCCGGTCAGCTGCAATGCCAACAGAACCGCCAGCAGCTTATTCATCGCTGCTCAGGTGATGTTCGCCCCAGCGCGGCAGCATGTCCTGGGGAATGCCCAGCAGGTTGAGGATGCGCGCCACCACGAAGTCGATCAGGTCGTCGATGGTCTGCGGCTGGTGATAGAAACCCGGCGAGGCCGGCAGGATGGTCACGCCCATGTTCGACAGCTTGAGCATGTGTTCCAGGTGAATGCTCGAATAAGGCGCTTCGCGCGGCACCAGGATCAGTTGGCGGCGTTCCTTGAGGGTCACGTCCGCCGCCCGTTCGATCAGGTTGTTGCAGGCCCCGGTGGCGATGGCCGACAGGGTGCCCGTGGAGCACGGCACCACCACCATCGCCGCCGGCGCGCCGGAGCCCGAGGCCACCGGCGACATCCAGTCTTCCTTGCCGTACACGCGGATCTGCCCGTCGGCGGCACCGGTGTACTCGGTGAGGAACGCCTGCATCATCTGCGGCTTGGCCGGCAGCGACACATCGGTCTCGGTGGCCATCACCAGTTGCGCGGCCTTGGAGATCAGGAAGTGCACCTCGCGGTCCTCGCGCACCAGGCAGTCCAGCAGGCGCAGGCCGTACTGGGCGCCGGACGCGCCGGTCATCGCCAGGGTGATGCGTTCCGGGCCGTTGTTCATTTCAGCGCCTCGGCCAGTTTGCCGTGCAGGCCGCCGAAGCCGCCGTTGCTCATGATGACCACGTGGGTGCCGGGCTGGGCCTGGCTCTTCACACGCTCGATGATGCCTTCCAGCGAATCGCTGACGACCGACGGCACCGAACATTGCGCCGCCGTGGCCGCCAGGTCCCAGCCCAGGTTGGCCGGCGCGTACCAGATCACCTGGTCGGCATCGGTCACGCTGTCCGGCAGGCCGTCGCGGTGCGCGCCCAGCTTCATGGAGTTGGAGCGCGGTTCGATGATCGCGATCAGCGGCGCGTCGCCGATGCGCTTGCGCAGGCCGTCGAGGGTGGTGGCGATGGCGGTCGGATGGTGGGCGAAGTCATCGTAGATGGTGATGCCGCGCACCTCGGCGACCTTCTCCATCCGGCGCTTGACGCTCTTGAACGCGCTCAGGCCGGCGATGGCCATCGACGGCACCACGCCGACATGGCGGGCGGCGGCGAGGGTCGCCAGGGCGTTGGCGACGTTGTGCTGACCGGTCAGCTCCCACTCGACCACGCCTTGGGACTGGCCGTCGAACATCACTTCGAACGCCGAACCGTCGTCCTTGAGCAGCTTGACCTGCCACTGGCCGCCGGCGCCGGTGGTCTGCACCGGCGTCCAGCAACCCATCTCGATCACCCGCTGCAACGCAGGCTCGGTGGTCGGGTGGATCACCAGGCCTTCGCTCGGGATGGTGCGAACCAAGTGGTGGAACTGCCGCTCGATGGCCGCCAGGTCAGGGAAGATGTCGGCGTGATCGAACTCAAGGTTGTTGAGGATCGCGGTGCGCGGACGGTAGTGGACGAACTTGGAGCGCTTGTCGAAGAAGGCGCTGTCGTACTCGTCGGCCTCGATCACGAAGAACGGCGTGCCGCCCAGCCGCGCGGACACCGAGAAGTTCTGCGGCACGCCGCCGATCAGGAAGCCCGGGCTCATGCCCGCGTGCTCCAGCACCCAGGCGAGCATGCTGCTGGTGGTGGTCTTGCCGTGGGTGCCGGCGACGGCCAGCACCCAGCGGCCCTGGAGGACGTGGTCGGCCAGCCACTGCGGGCCGGAGACATACGGCAGGCCCTTGTTCAGCACATATTCCACGGCCGGATTGCCACGGGACATGGCGTTGCCGATCACCACCAGGTCCGGCGCCGGATCGAGCTGCGCCGGGTCGTAGCCCTGGGTCAGCTCAATGCCCTGGGCCTCGAGCTGCGTGCTCATCGGCGGATAGACGTTGGCGTCGGAGCCGGTGACGTGATGGCCCAGCTCTTTGGCCAGAACCGCCATCGAGCCCATGAAAGTCCCGCAGATACCCAGAATATGAATGTGCATAGTCGACCTCGTAAAACATGGCCGCAGGGTAGCGCAGGGTGGGGCAAATGGCACCTTGTGTTTGTGGCGGGGAGCACGCTCCCTCGCCACCGGTCAGGCGGAACGGGCAATGCCGTGCTTGCGCATTTTCCTGTACAGGGTGTTGCGGCTGATGCCCAGCTGCTGCGCCGCATGCGTCATGTGCCAGCGCGTCTGCTCCAGCGCACTGAGCAAGGCCACCCGCTCCGCGTCGTCCAGCGGATGCCCGGACAATGCCTCGACCGGTTGCACCGCCGCAGGCCGCGCCTGGCGGATCATCGCCGGCAGGTCGTCCAGCCTGATCCGCCCGTCCTCGCACAACGCCGCCAGGGTGCGCAGCACATTGCGCAGTTGCCGCACGTTCCCCGGCCAGTTGAACGCCAGCAGCGCCTGACGCGCCGCCTCTTCGATCACGACCGACTCCCCGCCCGCCTCTTCGGCCAGCAGGAAGTCCAGCAACTGCGGTTTGTCGCTGCGCTCGCGCAATGCCGGCAACGTCACCTCCAGACCGTTGAGCCGGTAATACAGGTCCTCGCGAAAGCCGCCGTCCTTGACCCGCTCCAGCAGGTTGCGGTGGGTGGCGCTGATGATCCGCACATCGACCGCCTCGGCCTCGCCGCCGATCGGCACCACCTGGCGGTCCTCCAGCACCCGCAGCAGGCGGGTCTGCAAGGCCAGCGGCATGTCGCCGATCTCGTCCAGGAACAGCGTGCCGCCGTCGGCCTGCTGCAGCTTGCCGCGCATGCCTTCCTTGCGGGCGCCGGTGAAACTGCCGCCGCGGTAGCCGAACAGTTCGCTCTCGATCAGGCTTTCGGGGATCGCCGCGCAGTTGAGGGCGACGAAGGCCTTGGCGCCGCGCTGGCTGGCCAGGTGCACGGCCTTGGCCACGGCCTCCTTGCCGGAACCGGTCTCGCCGTTGATCAGCAGCGGCACGTCGCGCTCGAAGACGCGCAACGCCTTGCGAAAGTCCGCTTGCAGTCCGGCATCGCCCAGGCAAATGCCCGGCAGGCTCGGCGCCGGCGGCTTGACCGGAGCCGGCACGGCCGGTAGCGGCCTGCGCGACTCGCCCCGCAGCACCGCGAACAGAGGGCGCCCGTCGCGGGTGCGCAGCGGCCAACTGGCGCTCGCGTGGGCGCTGGCCCGGCCCAGCAGCTCATCCAGCGAACAGTCGAAGAACGCCTCCACCGGCTGGCCGAGCAGACCGCCACGGATGTGCCCGAGCAGGTTCAACGCGCTCTGGTTGACCGCGCTGATCCGCCCTTCCCCGTCGAACGCCAGCAGACCTTCGCTGAACAGGCCGACGGATTCGGCCTGCAAGTGAAAGCGCAGCAGCCATTGATTGTCGAAGCAGCGCAGGAAATAGCAGCTCTCGATCATCTTCGCCGACAGGTTGACCAGCGCCATGGTGTGGAACTGGCTCTGGCGCGAGACGTCCGGCCGGGCCGACGACACGTCGAGCACCGCCAGCAGCTCGCCGTGGGGGTCGAACACCGGGCTGGCGGAACAGGTCAGGCCGGTGTGCTGGCCGCGAAAGTGTTCGCCCTGGTGAATGGTCAACGCCTGGCGCTCCACAAGGCAAGTGCCGATGCCGTTGGTGCCTTCGCAGGCTTCGCTCCAGTCGGCGCCGAGCCAGAGCCCGGCGCGTTCGAAGCTCTTGCGTTCGGCCGGGTCGGTGACGCAGTTGAGGATCACCCCGCGGGCGTCGGTCAGCAGCACCGCATGGCCGGCGCCGGACAGTTGCTGGTGCAGGCTGCTCATTTCGTTGCCGGCGATCTGCAGCACCTGCTGCAGGCGTTCGCGGCTTTCGAGGACGCGACCGTGCTCAAGCACGGTCGGCGCCATGGCCAGGGCCGGATCGAGGTGGTAGTCCTCAAGGCAACGCAGCCACGAACGGGCGATCGACGGATCGGCGCCCGGCCCGTGCAGGCGCGGCTTGCCCTGGGTGACGGTGAGCACCTGCCGGACGTGGCGGCTCAGATGGTTGTCGTGCATTTCTTATTGTTCTCCCCGCGGCTTGCGGCGAAGGCGCTTGCACCCTCATCGCAGAGTGACCTGCATGGCGATTCGAGGCCCAGCATCCTCCAGCCACCGGCGCTTTGCAATGCTGGCGGAACCGCCCGGTCACAGGTTGTGCCGCAGGCGGTACAAACTGTCACGCCACCTGTACCGCAATCGCCACAAGCGCCGGCCGCCTGTCCGGCAAAACCGGCGCAAGACCTTGATTTGCCTGACTTGCACGGCGCTGGCCCGACCTTTGCTCTACGCTTAAAGCAAGCGCACATGCGCCTCCCGACAAATACAAAAGCAAGGAGAAACCATCATGCGTTACGCTCACCCGGGTACTGAAGGCGCCAAGGTCTCGTTCAAGAGCAAGTACGGAAACTACATCGGCGGCGAGTTCGTCGCGCCTGTCAAAGGCCTGTATTTCACCAACACCTCGCCGGTCAACGGCCAACCGATCGCCGAATTCCCGCGTTCCACCGCCGAAGACATCGACAAGGCCCTGGACGCCGCCCACGCCGCCGCCGATGCCTGGGGCGCCACCTCGGCGCAGGCCCGTTCGCTGATCCTGCTGAAGATCGCCGACCGCATCGAACAGAACCTCGAACTGCTGGCGATCACCGAGACCTGGGACAACGGCAAGGCCATCCGCGAGACCCTCAACGCCGACATCCCGCTGGCCGCCGACCACTTCCGCTACTTCGCCGGGTGCCTGCGCGCCCAGGAAGGCAGCGCCGCCGAGATCGACGGCAACACCGTGGCCTATCACATCCATGAGCCGCTGGGCGTGGTCGGCCAGATCATCCCGTGGAACTTCCCGCTGCTGATGGCCGCCTGGAAACTCGCCCCGGCCCTGGCCGCCGGCAACTGCGTGGTGCTCAAGCCTGCCGAGCAGACGCCGCTGGGCATCAGCGTGCTGATGGAACTGATCGGCGACCTGCTGCCGCCGGGCGTGCTCAACGTGGTGCAAGGGTTCGGCAAAGAGGCCGGCGAAGCCCTGGCCACCAGCAAGCGCATCGCCAAGATCGCCTTCACCGGCTCGACCCCGGTCGGCTCGCACATCATGAAGTGCGCCGCCGAGAACATCATTCCGTCCACCGTGGAGCTGGGCGGCAAGTCGCCGAACATCTTCTTCGAAGACATCATGCAGGCCGAGCAAAGCTTCATCGAGAAGGCCGCCGAAGGCCTGGTGCTGGCGTTCTTCAACCAGGGCGAGGTCTGCACCTGCCCCTCCCGCGCCCTGGTGCAGGAGTCGATCTACCCGGCGTTCATGCAAGAGGTGATGAAGAAGATCAAGCAGATCAAGCGCGGCGACCCGCTGGACACCGACACCATGGTCGGCGCCCAGGCGTCCGAGCAACAGTTCGACAAGATCCTCTCCTACCTTGAGATCGCCGAGAAGGAAGGCGCCGAGCTGCTCACCGGCGGCAAGGTGGAAAAACTCGACGGCAGCCTGTCGACCGGCTACTACATCCAGCCGACCCTGCTAAAGGGCACCAACAAGATGCGCGTGTTCCAGGAGGAAATCTTCGGCCCGGTGGTGAGCATCACCACCTTCAAGGACGAAGCCGAAGCCCTGGCGATCGCCAACGACACCGAGTTCGGCCTCGGCGCCGGCGTCTGGACCCGCGACATCAACCGCGCCTACCGCATGGGCCGCGGCATCAAGGCCGGCCGCGTATGGACCAACTGCTACCACCTGTACCCGGCGCACGCCGCGTTCGGCGGGTACAAGAAGTCCGGCGTCGGCCGTGAGACCCACAAGATGATGCTCGACCACTACCAGCAGACCAAGAACCTGCTGGTCAGCTACGACATCAATCCGCTGGGCTTCTTCTAAAGAACCGGGGCGGCGCCGCAACCCCGGTGCCGCCTTCCCGACCGCCTCGCGGGCACGCCCGCGAGGCGCCCTGAATGACCACCACCCAAGGCCTGGCCGCTCTGGCACGGCCCTTGCGTACCCGTCATCCAGGATCCGCCCTGCATGCGCCACACCTGAAAGTCCAACAGACCGAACAATAAAAAGAGTGAAGAGAGGACTTATGACTTCCACCACACAGCTCAAACCCACCCTCGGCACCCTGCACCTGTGGGGCATCGCCGTCGGCCTGGTGATTTCCGGCGAGTACTTCGGCTGGAGCTACGGCTGGGGCACCGCCGGCACCCTGGGCTTTCTGGTCACGGCCCTGATGGTCGCGACCATGTACACCTGCTTCATCTTCAGCTTCACCGAGCTGACCACCGCCATCCCCCACGCGGGCGGGCCGTTCGCCTACAGCCGCCGGGCCTTCGGCGAGAAAGGCGGGCTGATCGCCGGGATCGCCACCCTGATCGAATTCGTGTTCGCCCCGCCGGCCATCGCCATGGCCATCGGCGCCTACCTCAACGTGCAGTACCCGGGGCTCGACCCGAAAGTCGCGGCGGTCGGCGCGTACTTCGTGTTCATGACCCTGAACATCCTCGGCGTCAGCATCGCCGCCACCTTCGAGCTGGTGGTCACCGTGCTGGCGGTGGCCGAGCTGCTGGTGTTCATGGGCGTGGTCGCGCCGGGCTTCAGCTTCAGCAACTTCGTGCTCAACGGCTGGTCCGGCGCCAACGAGTTCAGCCTGGCCTCGGTGCCGGGGATCTTCGCCGCCATCCCGTTCGCGATCTGGTTCTTCCTCGCCATCGAAGGCGCGGCCATGGCGGCCGAGGAAGCCAAGGACCCCAAACGCACGATTCCGCGGGCCTACGTCAGCGGGATCCTGACCCTGGTGTTCCTCGCCATCGGCGTGATGGTGATGGCCGGCGGCGTCGGCGACTGGCGCCAGCTGTCGAACATCAACGACCCGCTGCCTCAGGCGATGAAGGCGGTGGTGGGCAACAACTCGACCTGGATGCACATGCTGGTGTGGATCGGCCTGTTCGGCCTGGTGGCGAGCTTCCACGGTATCATCCTCGGCTACTCGCGCCAGTTCTTCGCCCTCGCCCGCGCCGGCTACCTGCCCAAGGGGCTGGCCAAGCTGTCGCGCTTCCAGACCCCGCACCGGGCGATCATCGCCGGCGGCGTCATCGGCATCGCCGCGATCTACAGCGACGGCCTGGTCAACCTGCAAGGCATGAGCCTGACGGCGGCGATGATCACCATGTCGGTGTTCGGCGCCATCGTGATGTACATCATCAGCATGCTCAGCCTGTTCAAGCTGCGCCGCACCGAACCGAACCTGGAGCGCACCTTCCGCGCGCCGGGCTATCCGGTGGTGCCGGCCATCGCGCTGTTCCTGGCGGTGGTGTGCCTGGTGGCAATGGCATGGTTCAACGCCCTGATCGGCTGCGTGTTCCTCGGGTTCATGGCCGCCGGCTACCTGTACTTCCAACTGACCGCCAAGCAACGTTCCGAAGCGCCGGCGGACGCTATGCTCGAAGGTGTATGAGATGCACCGGCACCGGGCCGCGCGCCCGGTGTCTGCCTTATAGAAGTGCATGCAGTCCCTCCCGCAGGGAACAGAGTCATCCACAGATTCAGGAGGAACGCGCCCCATGGCCGCATTCGCCCATACCGTCGGCGCCCAGACCTACCGCTTCGACAGCCTCAAGGAGGTGATGGCCAAGGCCAGCCCCGCCCGCTCCGGCGACTTCCTGGCCGGGGTCGCCGCGCTCAACGACGGCGAACGGGTGGCCGCGCAGATGGCGCTGGCCGACATCCCGCTCACGCACTTCCTCCAGGAAGCGCTGATCCCTTACGAGTCCGACGAAGTCACCCGGCTGATCATCGACAGCCACGACCGACAGGCCTTCGCCGCCGTCAGCCACCTCACCGTCGGCGGCTTTCGCGACTGGCTGCTCAGCGAAGCCGCCGACGAAGCCAGCCTGCGCGCCCTCGCCCCCGGCCTGACCCCGGAGATGGCCGCCGCCGTGTCGAAGATCATGCGCGTGCAGGACCTGGTGCTGGTGGCGCAGAAGATCCGCGTGGTCACGAAGTTCCGCGGCACCCTGGGCCTGCGCGGACGCCTGTCCACGCGCCTGCAGCCGAACCACCCGACGGACGAGCCCGCCGGGATCGCCGCGAGCATCCTCGACGGCCTGCTGTACGGCAACGGCGACGCCATGATCGGCATCAACCCGGCCACCGACAGCATCGCCTCGATCTGCGCGATGCTGGAGATGCTCGACGCCATCATCCAGCGCTACGACATCCCCACGCAGGCCTGCGTGCTGACCCACGTCACCACCTCCATCGAGGCGATCAACCGGGGCGTGCCGCTGGATCTGGTGTTCCAGTCCATCGCCGGCACCGAAGCGGCCAACGCCAGCTTCGGCATCAACCTCAATGTGCTGCAGGAAGGCTACGAAGCAGGCTTGAGCCTGAACCGCGGCACCCTGGGGCAGAACCTGATGTATTTCGAGACAGGCCAAGGCAGCGCGCTGTCGGCCAACGCCCACCACGGCGTCGACCAGCAGACCTGCGAGACCCGGGCCTACGCCGTGGCGCGGCACTTCAAGCCGTTCCTGGTGAACACCGTCGTCGGCTTCATCGGCCCGGAGTACCTCTACAACGGCAAGCAGATCATCCGCGCCGGCCTCGAAGACCACTTCTGCGGCAAGCTTTTGGGCGTGCCGATGGGCTGCGACATCTGCTACACCAACCACGCCGAAGCCGACCAGGACGACATGGACACCCTGCTGACCCTGCTGGGCGTGGCCGGGATCAACTTCATCATGGGCATCCCCGGCTCCGACGACATCATGCTCAATTACCAGACCACCTCCTTCCACGACGCCCTCTACGCCCGCCAGACCCTGGGCCTGAAGCCGGCGCCGGAGTTCGAGCGGTGGCTGGCGAACATGGGCATCTTCACCCAGGCGGACGGCACGGTCCGCTTCGGCAACCAACTGCCGCCGGCCTTCCGCCAGGCGCTGGCGCAACTGGGATGAGCCTCATGGAAAAACCGCCCGTCGATCCGCAAAACCCCTGGCTGGCCCTGCGCAACCTGACCCCTGCACGCATCGCCCTGGGCCGCACCGGCACCAGCCTGCCGACCCGCGCGCAGCTGGACTTCCAGTACGCCCACGCCCAGGCCCGGGACGCGGTGCACCTGCCGTTCGACCACGCCGGGCTCGCCGGGCAACTGAACGGACGCGGGCGCGACAGCCTGCTGCTGCACAGCGCCGCGAGCGACCGCAACAGCTACCTGCAACGCCCGGACCTTGGGCGCAGGCTCAGCGAACCGTCGGCGCAGGCCCTGCGCGAATACGCCGCCGCCCATCCCGGCGGCGTCGACCTGGCCATCGTCGTGGCCGACGGCCTCTCGGCGCTGGCCGTCCATCGCCACACCGTGCCGTTCCTCACGCGCCTGGAAGAGCAGATGGGCGCCGACGGATGGTCATGCGCGCCGGTGATCCTGGTGGAACAGGGCCGCG
Organism: Pseudomonas sp. R25(2017); assembly: GCF_002112565.1. Taxonomy (NCBI): domain Bacteria; kingdom Pseudomonadati; phylum Pseudomonadota; class Gammaproteobacteria; order Pseudomonadales; family Pseudomonadaceae; genus Pseudomonas; species Pseudomonas sp. R25(2017). Next base: position 107,386 of record NZ_NEHZ01000021.1, on the reverse strand, counting down.
TGGCCATCGGCGACGAGATCGGCCAACTGCTGGGCGCCAAAATGGTGGTGATGCTGATCGGAGAGCGCCCGGGCCTCAGTTCGCCGGACAGCCTGGGTTTATATTTCACCTACAATCCTAAGGTCGGCCTCACCGATGCCTACCGCAACTGCATCTCCAACGTGCGGCTGGAGGGCTTGAGCTACGGCATGGCGGCCCACCGTTTGCTGTACCTGATGCGCGAAGCCTGCCGGCGGCAGCTGTCGGGCGTGAACCTGAAGGACGAAGCGCAGGTTCAGACACTGGAGTCGGAAGACGGAACAGACATGAAAAGCAATTTCCTGCTGGATCCGCCCCCGGCCTGAACCGTTTCCGCATTGCCTTCGCGCGTCGGTTTGAGGCAGGATCGACGCACGGCCGCCCGGGTTTCCCATTGCCGTCAGCGCACGTGAAGACAGCCAATTGAAGGACGAGACCTACCATGCGGATTATCCAAGCGACCCTCGAACACCTGGATCTGCTGACCCCGTTGTTCGTCAAATACCGCGAGTTCTACGGCTCGCTGCCTTATCCGGACTCGTCCCGGGCGTTCCTGGAAAAACGCCTGCGGCGCAAGGAGTCAGTGATCTACCTGGCCCTGGCCGATGACGACGACCGCAAACTGATGGGCTTCTGCCAGCTCTACCCGAGCTTCTCCTCACTGTCGCTCAAGCGCGTGTGGATCCTCAACGACATCTACGTCGCCGAAGACGCCCGCCGGCAACTGGTGGCCGACAACCTGATCCGCACGGCCAAGAAAATGGCCAAGGACACCCAGGCCGTGCGCATGCGCGTGTCCACCAGCAGCAACAACGAAGTGGCGCAGAAAACCTACGAGTCCATCGGCTTCAAGGAAGACACCGAGTTCAAGAACTACGTGCTGCCGATCAGCGACGAGCTTTGAACGCCTACCGATGACGGAGCCGGCTCCTTTTGCGAGGGAGCCGGCGCCCGCTCAAGCGCTCCCTCGCCACGGCCCCGCCAGACTGACAATTCCTCACACCGCGACATTCCCCGCTACAAAACCAACACGCTTTTCACGTCTCAAACCGTATAATCCCGACCTTTCCGGCTTGTAAGAAAAACTACACCTGCGTGTAGCCTTTCACGAAGTCATCCGCACAGGCCTGCCGAGTCGGGCCGTCACCACAGGTGCCCACATGGATTTCAACCCGATCGACCTGATCCTGCATCTCGACGTCTACCTCGACATGCTGGTGACCAACTACGGCACCTGGATCTACGCCATCCTGTTCATGGTGATCTTCTGCGAGACCGGCCTGGTGGTGATGCCTTTCCTGCCGGGCGACTCCCTGCTGTTCATCGCCGGCGCCGTGGCGGCAGGCGGCGGCATGGATCCGGTGCTGCTGGGCGGCCTGCTGATGCTGGCGGCGATCCTCGGCGACAGCACCAACTACGTGATCGGACGAACGGCGGGCGAGAAGCTGTTCAGCAACCCGAACTCGAAAATCTTCCGCCGGGACTACCTGCAGCAGACCCACGACTTCTATGACAAGCACGGCGGCAAGACCGTGACCCTGGCGCGCTTCCTGCCGATCATCCGCACGTTTGCGCCGTTCGTCGCCGGCGTGGCGAAGATGCCTTACCCGCGCTTCTTCGCGTTCAGCGTGTTCGGCACCGTCCTGTGGGTCGGCGGCCTGGTGACCCTGGGCTACTTCTTCGGCAACGTGCCGTTCATCAAGAAGAACCTGTCGTTGCTGGTGGTCGGCATCATCCTGCTGTCGCTGGTGCCGATGATCATCGGCGTGGTGCGCAGCCGCCTCGGCGGCGCCGGCTCCAAAGCCGCTTCGCGCTGATCCCGTGTGGTCGCTGAGCGCCTGGCGACGCCGGCGCATCCTGGCCAGGCACCCGATTGCCGATGACCTCTGGCAACGGGTGCGCCATCAGCTGAGCTTCCTCGACGGCATCAGCGCCGACGAAGACCGCTGGCTGCGCGAGGCCAGCGTGCTGTTCCTTGAGGACAAGCACCTCACCGCGCTGCCCGGCGTCGAGCTGCACCAGGAGCAGCGCCTGCTGCTCGCCGTCCAGGCCCAGTTGCCGCTGCTGCACCTGGGCGACCTGAACTGGTACCGGGGCTTCCACGAAATCATCCTCTACCCCGACGACTTCCTCAGCCCCCAGCGCCACCGCGACGCCGCCGGCGTGGAGCACGAGTGGGACGCCGAGCACAGCGGCGAAGCCTGGCAGCACGGGCCGGTGATCATGGCTTGGCCCGGCGTGATGGCCAGCGGCGGCTGGGAAGGCTACAACCTGGTCATCCACGAACTGGCGCACAAGCTCGACATGCTCAACGGCGACGCCAACGGCCTGCCGCCGCTGCACGCCGACATGCGGGTCAAGGACTGGGCGACGGTCATGCAGGCGGCCTACGACGATCTCAACCGCCAGCTCGACCGCAACCCCGACGCCGAAACCGCCATCGACCCCTACGCCGCCGAGAACCCGGCCGAGTTCTTTGCCGTCACCAGCGAGTACTTTTTCAGCGCCCCGGACCTGCTGCACGAGAGTTATCCACAGGTGTACGCGCAGTTGCGGCTTTTCTACCGCCAGGATCCGTTGGGCAGGCTGCGGCAACTTCAGGCGCACGACCCGGTCTATCAGGCTCACGACTGAGGCGGCACGTGGCACCGGCAACAGAATGTGCCTATAATCGCCGCCACTTTTTGGTCAATCCGGCCAAGTGTTTTTGGTCAACTAACGGGGGCACCGCCCAATGAGCTACAGCAAGATCCCGGCTGGCAAAGACCTGCCGAACGACATCTACGTCGCGATCGAGATCCCGGCCAACCACGCGCCGATCAAATACGAAATCGACAAAGACAGCGATTGCCTGTTCGTTGACCGTTTCATGGCCACCCCGATGTTCTACCCGGCCAACTACGGTTACATCCCGAACACCCTGGCCGACGACGGCGATCCCCTGGACGTGCTGGTCGTGACCCCTTACCCGGTCGCCCCAGGTTCGGTGATCCGCGCCCGTCCGGTCGGCATCCTGAACATGACCGACGACGGCGGCGGCGACGCCAAGGTCGTTGCCGTTCCTCACGACAAGCTGTCCCAGCTGTACGTTGACGTGAAGGAATACACCGACCTGCCGCCGCTGCTGATCCAGCAGATCGAGCACTTCTTCGCGAACTACAAGGATCTTGAGAAGGGCAAGTGGGTCAAGATCGAAGGCTGGGACGGCGCCGATGCCGCCCGCGCCGCGATCACCAAGTCGGTGGCCGCCTACAAGGGCTAAGCGCACCGCTTGAAGAAAACCCCGGTCGATCCGGGGTTTTTTGTGCCTGTCGATCCGGCTTTTCAACAGCGCGTTTAACACGAGACGCCACGGTTGCCGGCTGTTTAAACTTTCCAAAATGCAACTTACATCCGGTCTTAAATTGCCGCCCATTTTGAACGGCCGGTTTATTCAAACCGCTCTGGCACGGCCGTAGACTCTGTGTTCATGAGAAAGAACACTAGCGGTCCACGATTCAAGGCACTCCTGGAAGCTGCGAACATCACCACCACGGGATTCGCCAGGTTCTGGGGCACGGAAGCCCAAAACATCCATAACTGGTACACCCGCGGCGTACCGGCCTACCGCATGGAAGAAGTCGCGCGCCTGCTGTCGGTCAACAGCGACTGGCTCAAGACCGGCGAAGGCCCGAAGGACTCCACCCGCGTGCGCTCGCCCGACGCCGGCGACGCCCTCGACGCCCAGGCCCTGCGCGGCGTCTACGCCGTGGTCGATCACCTGGACATCGCCTTGCCTCTCTACAAGGAAGTCCCCACCGCCGCCGGCTCCGGCAAGACCCACGTCATCCGCGACCCGGACCAGACCGTCCGCCTGCCACGCAGCCACCTCGACGCCCTGGAGATCAAGCACACCGACGCCATCTGCGCCCACATGATCGGCAACAGCATGGCCGAAAAGATCGAAGACGGCTCCGCCCTCGCCATCGACCGCAGCCTCACCCAGGTGGTGGACGGCGAAATCTACGCCATCGAGCACGACGGCATGCTGCGCATCAAGTACCTGCACCGCATGCCCGGCAACGCCCTGCGCCTGCGCAGCCACAACAGCGCCCAGTACCCGGACGAAATCTTCCGCGCCGCCCAGATCGAAGAGCAGCGGATCCACGTGCTGGGCTGGGTGTTCTGGTGGTCGACCCTGAACAAGCGCCGGCCGGTGGTGCCGTTCCTCTGAGCGCCGGGCACCCGTCTACTCTGCAATGAGCCCCTGAAAAACCGTACAAATGCCGGATTTCTCCCGATTGGATCGCTCTATTCCGCACTCCGGGCTGGGAATCCCCCGCAAAACTCAGTATCCTGCGCCCCACCTCAGCGCATCGGCCCGCCCAGCGGCCCGGATGACGCCCGACGCGGCAGACCACTGTCTGACCAAGTCCCACAGCCGGACGCAAGATCCGGGTGTACGTTTTGAAGGCTGGCGCGGCTTACCAAAAATAGGCCAAGCCAGTCCCCGAGAAGCCGGCCACAAGCCGGCTTTTTAATGCCTGAAAGAAAAGCCCTGTAGTTTCCGGTGCAGCGCTTGCGGCCAGAAAAGATGGCACTCTAGAATCACTCCACTGTTTTTCAAGGCCCCAAGGATTGCGGGTCACCCTTTGCGTGGGGCAGATCAGACTCTAGCCAGTTGCAATGATATGCAGGTCAAGGAGACCACCATGTCGGAAATCAGAAACATCAAGGAACAGAAACTTCTCTACCATCTCACTTCAGTTGAAAACCTGGATGGCATTTTCAAGGAAGGCTTGAAACCACGCGCCAACCTTTCGGGATTCAATGATGTAGCAGATCCCGACATCCTCAAGAAGCGACAAGCCTTGCAGTTGGAACACTACGTCCCCTTTCACTGGTTCGCTGGAAACCCTTTCGACGGGAGTGTGCAACGTGACAGGCCTTTCACCCAGTTTGTGCTGATCACGGTCTATCGATCCACGGCAAAGAAAAACGGTTGGAAAATCATTCCTCGTCACCCACTGGCGGGAGACTCGATAGATTTGCTCGATTATGACCAAGGCTTTGAGAGCATCGATTGGGATGTCATGAGCAGTCGCGAATATCACGATTCGCATTGTAAAAGCATCTGCATGGCCGAATGTCTTGCCCCTGGGGTCGTGAAGCCCGCCGACTTCTTCAAGATCTTCACGCCCAACGACGAAGTCGATGCGCTCTGCGCAGCTAAAATGCGGGCCGCCGGTGTTAATGTACTCACCGGCGTCAATCAGAGAATGTTTTATCAATGAACTACACCAGCCTGAATCCAGAGAAAGCTCTGATTTGGCGTATCGTCCATCGCGATAACCTGCCCTGGATTCTGGAAAACGGTCTGCATTGCTCCAGCTCGCAAACACAGGCACCGCAGTACGTGAACATCGGCAACGTCGATCTGATCGACAAGCGCCGAACTCGTCAGGTGCCTATCGCGCCGGGAGGAGTGCTGGCCGACTACGTGCCCTTCTATTTCACCCCTTTCTCGGTGATGATGCAGAACATCCACTCGGGCTGGGGCGTTCAGCAGCGTCATAACGACGAAATCGTGATTCTGGTGTCCAGCCTGCATCGGGTTACGGAGCTTGGCCTGCCGTTTGTCTTCACAAACGCACACGCCTATCCGGGCTGGACAGACTATTACTGCGACCTGGCGAATCTTGGCCAGATCGATTGGTCTATCCTTCAACGGCGCGACTTCAAGCGCGATCCTGATGACCCTCGCAAAATGGAGCGGTATCAGGCTGAAGCGCTGATCCACCATCACCTGCCGATTACGGGACTGCTGGGCATCATGTGCCACTCCGATGCAATAAAAGTACGCATTGAGCGAGACGTCACCGCCAGAGGCCTGACGTTGCCTGTCCATGCGCGTTCCAACTGGTATTTCCAATGATCCGGTTCACCCAAGGCAACCTGCTGGAAGCCAAGACCGAAGCCCTCGTCAACACGGTGAACACCGTGGGCGTCATGGGCAAAGGCATCGCATTGATGTTCAAGGAGCGCTTCGCGCAGAACTATCGTCTGTATGCAGCCGCGTGCAAGGCCAATGAAGTAGAAACCGGCAAGATGTACGTGACTGCCACCAATGAACTGGCCGGCCCTCGCTGGATCATCAACTTCCCGACCAAGCGCCATTGGCGCTCGCCGTCGCAGATGGCCTGGATTACGGAAGGTCTACACGATTTGCGTCGGTTCCTGATTGAAAATGACGTGAAGTCCGTTGCGGTTCCCCCCCTCGGGGCCGGCAACGGTGGATTGAAGTGGCCTGACGTCCGCGAACAAATTGTTGAGGTGCTAGGGGATCTGGATGCCGACGTATTGGTCTTCGAGCCTTCCAACCAGTATCTGAATGTCGCCAAACGCAGCGGTGTGGAGAAGCTCACGCCAGCCCGCGCCCTTATCGCCGAACTGGTGAGACGTTACTGGGTATTGGGCATGGAGTGCAGTCTGCTGGAGATTCAGAAACTTGCATGGTTCCTTGAACGCGCCATCGATAAGCTTCCGGAGACAGAGAACCCGCTGAACCTGAAGTTTGTCGCGCATAAATACGGCCCATACGCCAATCGGCTGGAACACCTGCTCGACAATCTCGACGGCAGTTACCTGCATTGTGAAAAGCGCATCAGCGATGCCGGCATTGATGACGTGATCTGGTTTGACCAGACACGCAAAGCTTTTTTACAGACGTACCTCAACACTGAGGCCAAGGAGTACTCTCAGGCGTTGGAACGCACCGCCGAACTGATCGACGGCTTTGAATCGCCATTTGGAATGGAACTGCTGGCGACAGTGGACTGGCTCTTGAGCCGGCAAGGCATTTCCCCGACGGTTGCGGCTGTACGCGAAGCTTTGCAGCAATGGGACGGGGGCGTCGGCGCTGCCACCCGCAAGAACAGACTGTTCAATGATCGGGCACTTGAAATCGCACTCAAACGCCTGACCTCCAGTAGTTTCCGTCCCGAGTTGGCGGCCTGAGCAACTCACCGAACTCAGGTAACCCCCCAAACTACCCGCCTCCAACGATGAAGACTTCAACATGTGCAGCAACCCTGCCGCACATGTTGAAGTCTCGCCCGTGCGTATCCCTGCAAACCCGCCCCTTGCCAACCTCACCCCCCTCGGTGCTAAATCCCGCCCTTGCAGCACACCTCAACGACTCCCCCTCCACCGACCGGATTTCGGTACAGAGCCCCTTAGGGAACCCCAAGGAATGGCGCTTCACATCCCTACCCTGCTGGCCGTGTCGGTCTTCGTGTTCTTTTTGATGGGGCTGTTGACGCTCCATGCCTGGCATCGCGAAACCCGCGAGCGGCCGCTGGCGTACCTGGGCGGCATGATGGTGTCGGCAACCCTGGGCATGTTGCTGGTCAGCTGGCGCGACCACGGCATCGACTTCATTCCGATCGTGATCGGCAACGTGATCCTGTTGCTCGGCGCGGCGCTGAACTGGACGGCGATCCGCGTGTTCGTCGGCCGCTCTCCCTCGGTGCCGGGCATGTTGGCCGGGGCCGTCATCTGGCTGACCCTGTGCCTGATCCCTACCTTCTACGGCAACATGTCGGCCCGGGTGACGGCGTATTCGCTGCTGACGGTCGGTTACGGTGTGCTCACGGCACTGGAGTTCTGGCGCGGTCGCAAGCGCCTGGAGGTCGCGTTCATGCCGGCCTTGGTGCTGATCCTGCTGCACACCGTGTTCTATGCCGTGCGCAGCGTCACCGATCAAGGCCTGAAACCGGATCACGCCGCATCGGGCACGGTCAGCGGCGCACAGTTCTTCGCCTTCATGCTGTTCGAGTCGATGCTGTACGTCATCGGCATCGGCTACATGACGCTGGCGATGGTGAAGGAACGCGCCGAACTGAAGTTCAGGGCCGCCGCATTGACCGACCCGCTGACCGGCATCGGCAACCGCCGCGCCTTCATGCTTCACGCCGCGCAAACGCTGGCCGACAGCAAGCGGCGGGGAGAGTCGGCGGCGTTGCTGCTCTGCGACCTGGATCACTTCAAGAACTTGAACGACACCTATGGGCACCCCGCAGGCGATCAGGCCCTGGTTGCGTTCAGCCAGGTCATGGCCCAGAGCCTGCGCAAGCAAGACGTCTGCGGCCGGATCGGTGGCGAGGAGTTCGCCTGCCTGCTGGGCGCCTGTGACGAACAGACCGCCGTGCAGGTGGCGGAGCGCATGCGGCGGGCCTTCTCGCGCTTGCCCATGCCCGCACCGGGGCTGCTCAGCGTCAGCATCGGTGTCGTTACGACACGAGAGTCGGGTTATGAGCTGTCACGCCTGCTCTCGGAAGCCGACGAAGCGTTGTACGGCGCCAAGGACCGGGGACGCAACCGCGTGCAGACCCTGCGTCAGCTGTACCTGAGCCTCACGGATAACTGAACGACTTCACCAGCGTCAGTTCCCCCACCGCCCGCATCGGCACCACGAACGTCTCCATCTTCTCGCTCGGCGTGCCTTCTTCGGTGATCACCGTCACCTGCGCCGTAGTCAGCGGCTGCACCGCCTCGTCGCCGCCTTCGTCGTCCCCGCGGTAGCCACCGCCGTAGTAGTTCACGTAGACCAGGTACTGGCCCTTGATCGGCGCGGGCATGGCGAAGATTTCCGGGCCGTAGCCGGTGGTGACGTCGACGTCGAGGGCGGCGCCGTTGGGGGCGGTGCGGTCGCCGTACCAGATGTGGGCGCCGTCGGGGGTGACGAGGTGCAGGTCGAGGTCGGTGCCGTCGCTGTCCCAGGCCAGCAGCACGCGCAATTTGGCCGGGGTGGCGCCGCCGCTGGCGTTGAGGAACTGGGTGCGGTGACGCTGCTGACCGTCGGGGCTGCGGACTTCGACGCTGTTGCTGCCGTTGGGGAAGGAGAACGGGCGGTCGAAGCGGCCGGCGTCATCGATCTTCAGCGGCATGCTGACGCCGTTGACGATCAGCCGTCCCGGTGCGTTGCCCTTGGGCGCTGCCTTGATCTGGCCGCTGATGCGCGCGGTATTGGCTTGGCCGGCCTTGGTGTTGACCGACGAGGCCGGGTAGTTGACGGTCTGGCGGAAGCTTTCGCCTTCGCCCTCCGGCGCGCCGGTGCGCCAGCCGCCGACCGGGGTGTCGAGTTTGACGCCGTCGGCGGCCGTCGCCGGCGACAGCGCGGCGAAAGCACAGAGCAACAGCAAGACCTGTGGATAACGGAGTGTCATGGTCTATTCCAGCAAGAGGTGACGGGCAAGCCCTTCGATGTAGGTTTCGTCCTGGCCGTTGGGGTGTGCCTCAAAGGCCAGGTGCAGGTATTCGTGGGTCAGGTCGAGGCGGTCCTGCAGGGTGAGGACACCGCGTACATAAATGCGCTGGCGTTCGCGGTCGACGAACGGCCGCCCGAACGCGAGCTTGCAGACCGCAAAGGCGCTGACCTCGTTGTAGCCGGTTTCGCCTTCCAGCCTCGGACGCCAGCCGCGCCGCTGCTTCTGCAGCCAGTCCTGGGCGGCGGGCAGCGCCTCGCAGGAGGCGACCGGGTTGTCCCAGCGGCTGAGGCTGGCACGCGGATAGGCGTGCAGCAGGATCGCGTCATAGCGCTGGCCCGCGTTGGCCTGTTCGACGGCCTGCTGCCAGGCGAGCCTGTCCGGGCCCGGCTGGTCGGAGTGGTAGGTGACGGTGCTGCCGGCCAGCACCAGGTCCGCCGTCCACGCCGCGATCCCGCGTGACTCGGCGGACGCCGGACGCGGCGCCACCCGCTGGCGGTTGCTGCTGTCGTCGATGCTCAGGCATTCGCCGCTGCGCGCGGCGTTCTGCAGCAGGTAGGTGCGGATCGCCACGGCCAGGGCCTTGGCGGCTTCGGCGGGCTCGGGCTTGGCTTCGCGGTCGAGGACGCGGGCGACGTACTCTTCCCGGTCCAGCCGCGCCACCAGCCTGTCGTTGAGCAGGAACAGTTCGCCGGCGCTGTGGATATCCAATGCATTGCCGTTGGCGAACTCGACGCGGTAGTCGCCCACCAGCGGACCGGAGGTCACGGCGTGCCCCGCCGACATCACGCGCGCAAGCGGGTAGCGCGAGAACAACCCCACTTCGACGCAACGCCCGGACTCCGCCGGCCACGCAGCCGGCAGCACCGAAGCCAGCGCCTGCCCGTAGTGCCGCAACACCATTTGGCTGGTGCCGCGCCCGCCCGCCCACACCGGCGTACCGTCCGCCGTCCAGCCGGCGAAGCCGCCCTGCCTCGACGCGGCGTCCCGGTCGCCGAGCCAGCTCCAGGTCTTCACCCGCAGGCGTGCGCCCAGCTCGCCGACGGCATTGCCGTCCGCCGCGCCCAGCACCACATCGAGCAGTACCCGGCGCATCTGCGCCTGGGCGGGAACGGAGGCCAGCACCCGCAGCAGTTCGGCCACGAGAACCCGTTGCGCCGGCTGCACCGACGGCAGGTCCAGCAACCATCCCGGCGCGTTGTGCGCCTGCCAGTAGCTACGCCAATCGACAGCGGAAATGCCCAGCCGCGCCGGCTCGAAATACAGCCCGCAGGACTTCACCAACGCCTGATCGCGCTCGACCTTGCCGCCGGCGGAGCAGCAGTAGACTTCCTCTTTCGACTGCCCGCGACATTCATAGGCCGGCTCCTGGGCGCCGGTGTCCGCCAGCCAGGCGTAGACGAACAGTTTCCACAGGCTGCCCAGCGGCGCCTGCAACGTCTCGGGCAACGGCTCACGGCTGATCAGCTGCGTGCGGTTCAGCGACAGCAGCTCGCCCTTGTACGCCAGGCGCAACGGCTCGTCCTGCGCCGTCGCCAGCGCAGGAACCAGACACAACAGCAGCCAGACCAGCGGCCGGCTCATGTCAGTTGACCGTGACCTGACCCAGGGCCGCTTTCGCTTCCTGGGCCTGATGCTGCGGCGCGTACACCTGGGTGAAACGCACCGGCGGCAGGTTGAACTGGCCCTTCTGCGAGAAGCGCACCAGATGCCGCAGGCGCAGTTCGCCGCTCAGGGCATCCACCGGCACCGCGTAGGCCAGTTGCCCCGGCTCGAAGCGGGCCTTCTCCAGGGCGGTCGGTTCGGTGCCGTCCTTGCCCTGTAGCTTGATGCCCCAGGTGGTGCGCTCGACATCGGCGCCCGGCGGCAGCGGCACTTCGAGCATGCCGTAGCGCAGCGGTCTGGCGGCTTTGCCGGTGAGGATCACTTCGTCCAGGTACAGGCTGTCGCTGGACAACGGCTTGGTGCCCACCGGCTCCAGCTTGAAGGTGAACGCTTCGTCGCCCGGCACCAGGCGCGACAGGCGCCGGGTGACGGTCACGGCCATCGGCTCGACCGAAGGTTGCGCGGTCTTGAAGCTCAACGCCGCACGCAGCGGACGCTCCTGCGTGCCGGACACCGACAGCACCGCCGGTACCGGCGCGGCGCCCTGCCAGGTCCAGAACATCTCGCCGCTCGCACCGTACTGTTTCTTCCAGCCTTCGCCCGGCGCCAGCGCGATGGTCGGCGACGCCTGCTCGATGCTGCGTTGCAGCCAGGTCAGTGCCAATGCGCGCTCCAGGGTCGATTGCTGCGGCAACAGGCGTTGCAGCAACGCCTTGGCCCGCGCCTGATCGAACGCCTGCTGCGACAGGTTCAGGGCTTCGGCGAACGGCTGCGAACTCACCGCCAGCCGTTGCTGCGCCGCGTCCACCTGACGGTTGAACGCTTCAGGCAACGCGACTTTCACCTGTTTGGCCAACGAGGCGGTCAGCACCCGTGCCGCCGCCAGCCCCAGCGCCGAATCCGGATCGCCCATCACCAGGCTGTCCTCGCCGTCGTCCATCAGGGTTTCGGCATTGCCTTCGCCGGCCTTGGCCAGGTCTTCCATCAGGCCACTGAGCAGCGTGTTGACCGGCAAGTGCATCTGCCGGGCGAACGACAGGATCAGCGCCCGTTGCAGCAGCGGCGTGTTCGGCGCCTGTTTGGCGTAGACCTCCAGCACCCGCTGCCAGTGCTCCGGCGGCAGGGTCAGCGCCAGCGCCTGGCTGGCGTTCCAGTCGGCGTAGTAGGCGTAGGCGGTCAGGAACGCGTCCGGCTCGCCGTCGAAGCCCCACCAGGTGAAGCTCGCCGACGGCCCGGCCATCTGCACCAGGCGCAGGCGGCTGTTCTGCATGATCAGGCGCAGGCGGTCGCGGATCTGCGGGCTCGACGCCAGCGACGGATAGGCGATGCTCAGCGGCAGCAGGCGGCTGGCGGTCTGCTCGACGCCGCCGTACGGGTAGCTCAGCAGATCGTCGAGGGCCGAGCGGAACAGCGCTTGCGGGCTGTCATCCAGGCGCAGGCGGATATCCGTGGCGTCCGCCGGCAGGCTCAGCGGCGTGTCGCCGGCGGCCACGTCCAGGCTCTGGGTCTGGGTGACCTGCCAGCCTTCGCCGGTCGCGGTCAGGCGCACGGCGAGGGAGTCGGCGGTCTTGCCGTCCTGCACCAGCTCCGCCGTCCACTCGCCGGACGCCAGGGCGAACGCCGGCAGCGGCAGGTAGTTGATGCCGTTGTCGAGGGTCACCGGTAGGCGCTGCTCAGTGCCGGCGTAACGGGTCACCAGTTCGGCCTTGACCGGTTTCTCGGCCTGGCTGAAGGCGAACACACCCAGTTGCGGCCGGTCGCCCTTGCGGAACGTGCTGGGCCCGCTCCACTTCAGGTACAGCGGTTTTTCCGAACGGACGAACTGCTTCTTCTGCCCCACCAGGCCGTCATCGGCGATGACCCGTGCGGTGATGCGCCAACGGGTCAGCGAGTCCGGCATCTTGAAGGTGAAACGAGCCTTGCCGTCGGCGCCGGTCAACAGCTCCGGCTGCCAGGCGGCGGTGTCGACGTCTTCGCGGCGCGGACGCTCCAGCACCTTCACGCCGCGCTCGCTGCGGTTGGCCTTGCCCGGTGCGCCGGGGCTGCCCGGCAGCGCCACGTCGTAACTGATGAACGACAGGCTGGCGCTGGTGCGCACGTTGTTGCGGCGCGGGTGGTAGAAGAACTGGTCGATGGTCGGCGCGATCTCCGGCTGCAGCGCGTAGACCATTTCATCGACGACGCTGACCGTCAGGTGAGCCGGCACCGCTTTGCCGGCGAACTGGGTGGACAGGTCCACCGTCACCGTGTCCCCCGGCAGGTAAACGGGCTTGTCGGTGCTGATCGCGACGTCGATCTGCGGCGCGGCCACTTTGATCCCGGCGTTCTGGAAGCTGTATTGACCGCCCTTGGTGTACAGCGCCGAGAAGGTCATGTTCGGCGCAAAGGTGTCCTTCACCGGGATGCGCGCGCGGTACTGGGTGTCGCTGAGCTTTTCCAGCTTCAGCCAGTCGCCGCCCTTGGCCAGCAGCGCAGTGGCCTCGACCTTGTCGCGCTCCAGCGACAGCAGCGCATCGCTGACCGGTTCCGGGAAGGTGATCAGCGCCAGCGCTTCGTCGCCGGCCTTGTACTCGGGTTTGTCGAGGACGATCTCCACGGTGCCCGGCACTGCTTTCACGCCTTCGCCGGTCACCGAATGGCCGGTGGCGCCGAGCACCCGGCCGTGCTGATCCTTGAGCGTCAGGTTGTAGGTGCCCGGGCGCTCGAAGGCCAGGCTGAAGCCTTTGTCGCTGGCCGCCAGCTTGCCTTCGCCGGTGCTCTGGTCTTCCAGGCGCACCCAGCTGTAGCCGCTCGGCGTCACGGCCTTGGCCGGTTCGCTGCCGCCCTCGTTGACGTAGCTGAACGCGACCTTGTCGCCCGCCGCGCTGAACCGCTGCGGCGCGCTCAGGCGGAAACTGGCCGCGCCCCGGTCGATGAGGATTTCCTTGGTGGTCTTGACCCGGTACGCCGCGCCGTCGCTGGCGAACACGGTGAGCATGTAGCGGCTCGGCTTGTCGGCGGCCGGCAGGTCCAGGGTCGCGTTGCCTTTGCCGTCGGTGGTCAGTTCGGTGCTGGTCAGCTCCACCGGGAACTGCCCCAGGTATTGCAGCTCGTTGTCGACCATCGACAGCTGCTGGGCCCGCAGGCTCAGGGTCAGCTTGGCGTTGGCCACCGGTTTGCCGTCCGGGTAGAGCAGCACCAGGCTGCCCTTGACCGGCTCGCCGGTGCGGTAATCCTGCTTGGCCAGGTTCAGCGAGATCTCGAAGTGCGGCTTGATGTACTCCGCCACCCGGAAGGCGCTGCTGTAGGCCTGGTCCTTGTAGTTGAAGCGCAGCTCGTAACCGCCGGCCACGGCGTTGTCGGGCAACTGGAAGCGGCCCTGGGTGCCGGCCTTCGAATCGAGCTTCAGGTCGAGGGTCTGCAGCTCGGTGCCGGTGGCGTCGAGCACGCTGACGCTGACGTCCGCCGCGCCCGGCGGCACCGAGTCCCGCGCGTTCTTGAACTCGCGGCCGACGATCTTCAGCGACACCCAGTCCCCCGGCCGGTACAGCGGCCGGTCGGTGAACGCGTAGAGTTTGGTGTCGTAGATCTCGCTGTCGTAGTAGAAGTTCTCGGAGACGAACACCCCGCCCTCTTCGTCTTCGCCGATCACGAACGAACGCTCGGGGCTGACGTGCTTCAGACGCAGCAACCCATCGGCATCGGTGGCGCCGCTGCTCATCACGCCCAGGCCGTCGGTCCACAGCACGTTGGCCTTGGCCACCGAACTGCCTTCATGCTTGCGCGCCGCCCACACCAGCAACTCGTCGCCGGCGATCTTGCTCACCGCCACGGTGTTGGAGACGAACACCATGGTGGTCGCCCGGTACTTGCCCACCAGCGCTTCGACCAGGTACAGGCCCGGCTTCAGCTGGCCCAGCGGAATGTAGACGTTGCCCGGCGCGACGCTGACGAACTCGCTGGACGAACCGGCCAGCTTCACCCCTTCCGGCGGCTGGATCGGCTTGGCCTGCCACAGCGGATAACGGAATTGGGTGACCACCGGCAGGCCCGGGATCAGGGCGAACTGCGGCTGGGCGTCATACGGCGTCGGCGCGGCGATGGCGTTGCCCATCTTCAGTTCCGGCACCTCGTCGGTGACCTGCTTGCGCGACTCGTAGGAGAACGCCCGCTGCATCACCCGACGGGACTTGCGGTACCAGTTGTCCCACAGGTACGCCAAGGTGTTGGACAGGCCCTCACCCTTGAACTGGCCGTCGCTGACCACCCGGTGCAGGTTCTTCTGGCGCTTGAGGAAGTCCAGCGGCTTGTCGATCCGGTACACCCGGATATCGGCGCCGCCGTAGGGCTCCATGCGGAACCTGCGGTAATCGCGGCCCGGCGCTTCCAGGCGCACCATCGCCTGTTCGTCGCTGGCGAAACTGCTGTCGGCCAGCAGGAAGAAACTTTCGCCGCCCACCGGCGTGTAGCCGCTGGGGGCCACGGTGTCTTCGGCGTTCACGGTCGCCAATGGCAGCAGCAGCGCCAGCAGCAGAGGGATTTTCGAGCAAATGCGCAGCATGCGGGCACCGGTCATTGGGAGAGAAAGTTCAGTCGATAGACGCCGATGAAGTTGGGGTTGGCTGCGTCGGGAATCCATCGGGTGTCCTTCCATGTCATGAGTTGTTGCAGGCTTGCGGAGCGCATGCCGTTGTCGGTTGGGGTGGTGGTGCCGGTGTGGTAGGCGATGTAGCGGCCCATCCAGATCATCAGGTGCTGGTCGTCGCCCTGATCGAAGAACATCAGGTCGCCCGGCCGCGCCTGGGACACGTCGCGGCCCACCAGGCGGCTGTTGAACTGGATCAGCTTGATCGCGTTGACGTAGGGCCCGACCTTGCCGCCGCCCTGCTGCCACTGCTGGGCGAGCTTGCGCTGGTCGGCGCTCAGCGCCAGCTCCGGCGGCAGGTAGCGGTTGGACAGGCCGTTGCTGCGCAGCCACTTGTCGTCATGCACCTTCAGCGCTTCGTTGGCGGCGAAACGCACCAGCCCTGCGCAGTCCTGCTGATACCAGCGCGGGCTCGGGCCCTGGCTCAGCTGTTCCTGGGCGATGCGCACGAACCAGGCGCGGAACACCTGGGATTGCTGCGGATCGAGCGCAGGGGTTTCCATGGCGCCAGCCTCGGCGCAGAACAGCAGCGCCAGCAGGCCGAGGCGGCGGATCAGTCCGGTCACAGTGCTTTCCACTCCAGCGGCAGCCATTGCCAGTGGCCGTCGGGCTCGCTGCCCTCAGGCAGGGTCAGGGCGTATTTGCCGTAGCCGCCGAGGGTGCGCAGTTTCGGGATCAGGTAGGTCTGCGCGGCGTTGTAGAACACCGGCTCCATGTCCTGCGGCAGGCTGTCGAGGGTTTCCTGCTGCATCAGTTGGGCGATCGAGTCCGGGCCGAAGTAGATCGGCATCAGCACATCCTTGGGCAGCACGTCGGCCATCGGCGGGAAGCGCTTGTCGAGGGTGCCGAGGGCCTTGTCGACCAGTTTGTCGTCGAGGGAGAACAACAGGGTCGAGCCGTGGCGCGCCAGGCTGACCTTCATGAAGGCCCGGCCGGTGATGGCGTCGGGGTTCTCGGCGTCCTTGGCCGCATAGGGGCCGAAGTTCGAGCTGACCTGCCGCTGCCACAGGTGGCTCTGGCCTTCCTGCTTCTCCACCACCGGGAACGCGTGTTCGTCGACGTTGCCTTCATAGGCACCGACCATCGAACCGAACAGCGCACCGAGGTCGCCGTCGAGCTTGTCGCCGTCGTTCAGGCTGGCCACCAGCAGCGGCGTGTACAACCGCGAATCGGCGTACCAGCACAGCCCCGCCGCGCCGGCCACGTGTTCGGTGAGTTTCTGTGCGGCGGCCTCTTCGGCGCCCAGCTTCACCAGCAGCGGCTTCTGCGGTTCGGCGGCCACCGGCAAGGTCACGCAGGCGCTGGCGCCCAAGGGCATGGCCTGCCACACCGGCTTGAAGTCGAAGTCCGGCTGATTGTCGAGTTCGTCCATGGCCAGGAAGCTGTGCCAGCCCTTGTCGTCCATGTCGAAGCGCAGGCCGGCGAAGTTCGGGATGAAGCGCTGGTAGCCCATCGCGAGCACACTGGCGTTCACCGACAGGCGCTGCTTGATCTCCGGCGCCTTGGCCGCCAGGCCGAAGGCCTCGGGGAACAGCTTCTGGCCGCCCAGCAACGCCGCGAGCGCTTCGGGCGACACGTGGCCCGACTCCTCGGACGCGCCGCTCTGCGGGTCGTAGTACTTGGCCGGGTTGGACAGCACCACCAGCTTGTCGCCATGGGAGGCGAACAGCAGCGATTTGCCGGCGTTGTAGCTGAGCTGGTACAGCGGCACCGTGTCGCCGCCGACCTTGAGCTCGCCCAACTGGCCCAGCTGCGAGTCGTCCAGCGCCACTTTCGCCAGCGGCTCCAGCACCTTGGCCAGGCCGCCGCGGTCCATCACCAGCAGGAAATCCTTGAGCCGGCCGTCGGCCCCGCGCCACAGCGCCACGTCCGCCGGCTGGTCGAACAGTTGCTCGATCAGGCTGTCCTGCAGCTTCAGGTCATGTTCGTAGACGATCCGCCGCAGGCTGCCGATCAGGCCGAGGCGGTCGGCATGGCTCTCGTAATAGAAGACGAAATCCTCGGTGAGCGTGGCCTTGAGGAACGGCACCGCCAACAGGTCCTTGGGCAACTGGCTCAGGGAGCGGGTCTCCAGCAGCGCGTCGGGACGGCTCATGCCCAGCTTGTCGCTCGCCAGTTCCGCCGGCGGCGCCTTGGGCTTGTGCAGCAGCCAGCCCAGGCCACCCGCGACGCCGGCCACCAGGCACAGCCCGGCCAGCAGCAGCGGCCAGCGCCGGGAAGGTTGGCCGGTCGGTGTCGGGACGGCCGGAGAAGCAGCGTTATCACTCATGTTCACAAAACCCGAGATTCATCCGTGGACGGGATGCTTAATAGTTGAAAGTCTTGACCAGCAGCAGATCACCGATCGCCCGCAGGGGCACGATGAACGTTTCGCGTTTTTCGTCGACAGTGTTTTCCTGGGTCACCAGCGTGATTTGCGAGGTGATGACCTCGTTCTGGTTGCTGGCCTCCTCGAAGTTATAGCCGCCGTCGCCGAAGTTGCCCCAATAGTTGACGTAAACCAGATAGGTGCCGTGCAGCGGCGCGGTCATGGTGAACATTTCCGGGCCCGGGCCGTCGACGCCGTCCGGATCCAGGCCGCCGCCGTTGCTCAAGGCCGGGCGCGCCCAGAAGGCATGCTGGCCGTCCGGCGTGACGATGTGCAGGTCGAGCTCGGCCTTGGGGTCGTCCCAGCCCAGCACCACGCGGATCCGCGCCGGCGTGCGCAGGTCGTTGGCCTCATAGAACTGGACGCGCTTGAGCGACTGCCCTTCGGCGCTGCGCACTTCGACGCTGTTGGAGCCGGCGCCGAAGGCGTAGGGCCTGGCGAAACGCCCGTCATCGTCGGTGTACAGGTTCAGCGGATTGCCGTTCACCGCCAGGGTATGCGGCCCGCGCTGGTGGCCGAGGGCCTTGAGCTGGCCCTGGATCATCGTGCGGTTGCGCTGGATGCCGCGGTCGATGGGCGGCGTGGGGTAAGCCACCTGGGGGTTTTCCGTGCGGTCGAGCAGGCCGTGGTAGCGCCAGCCGCCCTGGGGCTCCGACAGCTCGGCGCTCGGCGCAGCCAGCAGCGCGGGCGCGCAGACCAACCCGATCAGCAGCAAAAGAAACGAACGCACGTGATGCCTCCTGCCATGCCTGACGAAACCTTGCGCCCGATCCTCGGCGCTTCACAGTGGCGCGTACTGCGTTTCGTCTGAAAGCCCCTGAAAACGGGGACGTAGAAGGCGCGAAGATTAACGATTCGGCCGTTGTTTAACAATCGGACACATCTGGATTTGCGGCAAGAATCACGCACATTTACGGTGCGTGAGCCGAATAGCGGACTTATTCGGCTCACGAAATGAGCCGAATAAACATTTGCCCAGCCAAAGCACATCAATTCGCAGCAAGAGAGCTCGCTCCCATCAGGTTGCGAATCGACCCCGAACCCCAGAATCCGGCCCTGAATTCGGCCACGCCCGGGACAGCTGCGCAGCCCGGCGGGAACACGCGCCCCCGCCATGGGGAACG
This sequence comes from Pseudomonas sp. R25(2017), assembly GCF_002112565.1. Lineage (NCBI taxonomy): Bacteria > Pseudomonadati > Pseudomonadota > Gammaproteobacteria > Pseudomonadales > Pseudomonadaceae > Pseudomonas > Pseudomonas sp. R25(2017). Next base: position 88,402 of record NZ_NEHZ01000021.1, on the reverse strand, counting down.
CCCCGCTCATTTGCCCCTGCCCCCCCCTATCTGCTAGTGTCGCGCCGGTTTAACGTCTACCGGAAACCGCCGCCATGGCCCGCAAAAAAGCTGCACTGGATTTCGAACAGTCCCTCGCCGACCTGCAAACGCTGGTGGAGCGTCTGGAGAACGGCGAACTGTCGCTGGAGGACTCGCTGGCCGCCTTCGAGCAGGGCATCGGCCTGACCCGCGACTGCCAGGCGGCGCTGGCCCAGGCCGAGCAGAAGGTGCAGATCCTGCTGGAGCGCGACGGCGAACTGGCCGAAGCCCCGTTCGATGCGGACTTGCCGGAATGATCGCCGCGTATTCGGCCGCCAGCCAGGCACGGGTCAACGCGGCGCTGGAGATCCTGTTCAAGGCGCCTTTGCCGGAGCTGGCGCGCCTGTATGAGGCGATGCACTACAGCGTGATGATCGGCGGCAAGCGCGTGCGTCCGCTGCTGGCCTACGCCGCCTGCGAAGCCCTCGGCGGCAAGGCCGAACAGGCCAACGGCGCGGCCTGCGCGGTGGAGCTGATCCACGCCTACTCGCTGGTGCACGACGATTTGCCGGCGATGGACGACGACGACCTGCGCCGCGGCCAGCCCACCACCCACAAGAAGTACGACGAAGCCTGCGCGATCCTCGCCGGCGACGGCCTGCAGAGCCTGGCGTTCAGCGCCCTGCTCGACCTGCGCCTGAGCGACCTGGGCGCCGACATCCGCCTGCAGATGGTCACCGCCCTCGCCCACGCCGCAGGTCCCGCCGGCATGGTCGGCGGCCAGGCCATCGACCTCGGCTCGGTGGGCCTCAAGCTCGACCAGAAGGCCCTTGAGCAGATGCACCGGCACAAGACCGGCGCGCTGATCGAGGTCAGCGTCAAGCTCGGCGCCCTGGCCAGCGGCCGCGCCGAGAAGGACGAGCTCAAGGCCCTGCAGACTTATGCACAGGCCATCGGCCTGGCGTTCCAGGTGCAGGACGACATCCTCGACGTCGAAAGCGACACCGAAACCCTCGGCAAGCGCCAGGGCGCCGACATCGCCCGCGACAAGCCGACCTACCCGGCCCTGCTCGGCCTCGACGCGGCCAAGGCCTATGCGCTGGAACTGCGCGATCAGGCCCTGCACGCGCTGCGACCGTTTGACGCGGCCGCCGAGCCGCTGCGCGACCTGGCCCGGTACATCGTCGAGCGCCGCCACTGACGGCAGATCCGCCAAAAAGGACCTACGCGTGGGCAGGGGGCGATGCATCAGGTAAACTGCCGCATCTTTTATACCTATAACGATTCGCCTGATGCCCACGACGTTTCATGAGATTCCCCGCAAGCGCCCGACCACGCCCCTGCTCGACCGCGCGAACACGCCGGACGGCCTGCGCCGGTTAGGCGAAGCCGAGCTGGAGACCCTGGCCGATGAGTTGCGCCTGGAACTGCTCTACACGGTCGGCCAGACCGGTGGGCATTTCGGTGCCGGCCTGGGCGTCATCGAGCTGACCATCGCGTTGCATTACGTGTTCGACACCCCGGACGACCGGCTGGTGTGGGACGTCGGCCATCAGGCGTATCCGCACAAGATCCTCACCGGCCGCCGCGAGCGCATGGGCACCCTGCGCCAGAAGGACGGCATCGCCGCCTTCCCGCGCCGCTCCGAGAGCGAGTACGACACCTTCGGCGTCGGCCACTCCAGCACCTCGATCAGCGCCGCGCTGGGCATGGCCATCGCCGCCCGCCTGCAGAACAGCGACCGCAAGGCGATCGCCGTGATCGGTGACGGCGCGCTGACCGCCGGCATGGCGTTCGAGGCGCTGAACCACGCGCCGGAAGTGGACGCCAACATGCTGGTGATCCTCAACGACAACGACATGTCGATCTCGCGCAACGTCGGCGGCCTGTCCAATTACCTGGCCAAGATCCTCTCCAGCCGCACCTACGCGAGCATGCGCGAAGGCAGCAAGAAAGTGCTGTCGCGCCTGCCCGGCGCCTGGGAGATCGCCCGCCGCACCGAAGAGTACGCCAAGGGCATGCTGGTGCCCGGCACCCTGTTCGAAGAGCTGGGCTGGAACTACATCGGCCCGATCGACGGCCACGACCTGCCGACCCTGATCGCCACCCTGCGCAACATGCGCGACCTGAAGGGCCCGCAGTTCCTGCACGTGGTCACCAAGAAGGGCAAGGGCTTCGCTCCGGCGGAGGTCGACCCGATCGGCTACCACGCCATCACCAAGCTCGAACCGCTGGACGCCCCGGCCGCTGCGCCGAAGAAGGCCGGCGGGCCGAAGTATTCCGGCGTGTTCGGCGAATGGCTGTGCGACATGGCCGCCGCCGACCCGCGCCTGGTGGGCATCACCCCGGCGATGAAGGAAGGCTCGGACCTGGTGGCGTTCAGCGAACGCTTCCCGCTGCGCTACTTCGACGTGGCGATCGCCGAACAGCACGCCGTGACCCTCGCCGCCGGCATGGCCTGCGAAGGCGCCAAGCCGGTGGTGGCGATCTACTCGACGTTCCTGCAGCGCGGCTACGACCAACTGGTCCACGACGTCGCGGTGCAGAACCTTGACGTGCTGTTCGCCATCGACCGCGCGGGCCTGGTGGGCGAAGACGGCCCGACCCACGCCGGCAGCTTCGACCTGTCGTACCTGCGCTGCATCCCGGGCATGGTCATCATGACCCCGAGCGACGAGAACGAACTGCGCAAGATGCTCAGCACCGGCCACCTGTACAACGGCCCGGCGGCGGTGCGCTACCCGCGCGGCACCGGCCCGAACGCCACCATCGAGAAAAGCCTGGAACCGATCGAGATCGGCAAGGGCGTGGTGCGCCGCGAGGGCAGCAAGGTCGCCCTGCTGGTGTTCGGCGTGCAACTGGCCGAGGCGCTGAACGTCGCCGAGAAACTGGACGCCACGGTCATCGACATGCGCTTCGTCAAACCGCTGGACGAAGCGCTGGTGCGCGAAGCCGCCGCCAACCATGACCTGCTGGTGACCATCGAGGAGAACTCGGTGATGGGCGGCGCCGGCAGCGCGGTCAGCGAGTTCCTCGCCCGCGAGAACGTGCTCAGGTCGATCCTGCACCTGGGCCTGCCGGACATCTACGTCGAACACGCCAAACCGGCGCAGATGCTCGCCGAGTGCGGGCTGGACGAGGCCGGGATCGAAGCGGCGGTGCGCGAGCGCCTGCAACTGCTCGACCGCTGAACACACCCTCCCTGTGGGAGCGGGCTTGCCCGCGAAGAGGCCGGCACATCCAACATCTGCGTTGAATGTGCCGACGCCTTCGCGGGCAAGCCCGCTCCCACAGTGTTTTGCGGTGTCATAAATGTTGTCTCCAATGGACTGCCCATGAAGTTTTCGCGCCTCGCCCTGCCCCTCCTCCTGCTCCCCGCCAGCCCGGCATTCGCCGACGCCTTCGAACGCGACGAAGCCCTGAAGCTGCCGGACATGCTGATCAGCGCCAACCGCCAGGTCGAGGCGCGCAACGACAGCAGCGCCGCCAACACCGTGTTCACCCGCGACGACATCGAGCGCCTGCAGCCGCAGAGCGTCACCGACCTGCTGCAACGGGTGCCGGGCGTGCAGGTTACGCAGTCAGGCGGGCGCGGCAGCCAGCCGGGGATCTACATCCGCGGCACCCAATCGGCCCAGAGCCTGGTGCTGGTGGACGGCCAGCGCATCGGCAACGCCACCTCCGGTGACAGCAACCTGCAGCACCTGAACATCGAACAGATCGAGCGGGTGGAAGTGCTGCGCGGCTCCCGCTCGGTGATCTACGGCAGCGATGCGATCGGCGGGGTGATCCAGATCTTCACCCGGCGCGGCGCCGAGCCAGGCTTGCAGCCGCGGATGCATGTCGGTTTCGGCAGCAATCAGACCTGGGAGCGCAGCCTCGGCCTGTCCGGCGGCGATGAGAAAACCCGCTTCAACCTCGGCGCGAGCCTGGACGAGACTGCCGGCATCGACCGCACCCATGAGTCGTACTCAAGCGACAGCGACCACGACGCCTACCGCAACCAGTCCCTCAGCCTGAGCCTGAGCCACGCCCTGAGCGACGACGTCGAAGTGGGCGCCAACCTGCTGGACAACCGCGGCAAGAACGGATTCGACAGCCCGTTCGGCCGCTACGACTTCCAGACAGACACCAGCTATCAGCAGCAGCCCTACAGCGACTTCGCCGTCAGCAGTTTCAGCGGTTACGTGGACGCGCGGCTCAATGAGCGCTGGAAGTCCCGCCTGGAGCTGGGCCACAGCGAAAACCGCGACAAGACCCTCGACAAGCTCAGCGACGAACGCTCGGTGTTCAACACCTACCGCGATTCGGTGAACTGGCAGAACGACCTGACACTCGACGCCCGCAACAGCCTGATCCTGGGCGGCGACTGGTACGAAGACCGGGTCAACAGCAGCACCTCGTTCGACGAGGACAGCCGCTGGAACCGCGCCGCCTTCATCCAGCACCGCTACCAGGCCGACAGCTTCTCCACCGAACTGGGCCTGCGCCGCGACCAGAACCAGCAGTTCGGCGGCCAGAACAGCTGGAGCGGCACCCTCACCGTGCCGGTGAACCCGGACAACGACCTGTTGCTGAGCTACAGCGAAGGCTTCCGCGCCCCGACCTTCAACGACCTGTACTACCCGGGCTTCAGCAACCCGGACCTGAAACCGGAAACCTCGAAAAGCTACGAGCTGCAATGGCGCAGCCAGTTGAGCGACAGCAGCCGCCTCGAAGCGTCGCTGTACCGCACCGACCTTGAGGACGCGATCATTTCCGGCAGCAACTCACGGCCGCAGAACGTCGCCTCGGCGCGGATCAACGGCTTCGAAGCGGCGCTGAAACAGGAACTGTACGGCTGGCAGAGCAACCTCGGCGTGGCGGTCATCGACCCGCGCGACCGCGACAGCGGCCACACCCTGGCCCGCCGCGCCCGCCGCACGCTGAGCTGGGACCTGGACCGGCAATTCGACCGGCTCGGCCTCGGCGCCACCTGGCAGGCGGTCAGCGGCAGCTACGACGACCTGAACAACCAGCATGCCCTGGGCGGCTATGGCCTGCTCGGGCTGCGCAGCAGCTGGGCGCTGAGCCGGGAGATCAAGCTGGACCTCAAGGTCGACAACCTGCTGGACAAGGACTACAGCCGGGTGCTGTACAGCCACGGCAGCAGCCAGTACGGCTACCGCGAGGAAGGCCGGGCGTGGATGTTCGCAGTGACCTGGACGCCGCAGCTCTGAGCGGAACTGCGGCGGGGTTTTGACTGCCGCTATCGCCAGCAGGCTGGCTCCCACCGTTTTCGCGGTGACCGCAGATTCTGCGTACAACCGAGATCCCCTGTGGGAGCCCGCCTGCTGGCGATGGCTCCACCCAGGGCACCGCTACGCAAAAACCTCAACGCCCGGGCGCAATCAACCGACAGAGCTTGGCGGTCGCTTCGATCATCTGCCCGCTCGGCCGCTCAAGGCCCTTGTCGCTCACCCGCAGCAATTGCCCCTGACGCACCGCCGCCACCTGCGGCCAGGCTTTCCAGGCATCGAGCTGCGTCTGCTCGCCGGCCAGGATCACTTCGGGATCGCGCTGCAGCACCGCCTCGACGCTGACCTGCGGCGCCGGCAAACTCAGGTCGGCGAACACGTTGCGGGCACCGCACACCGCCAGCGCATCGCTGATGATCTGCCCGCCGCCGACGGTGTACAGCGGCTTGTCCCAGACCTGGTAGAACACCCGCAGAGGGCTTTCCCGGCGATAGCGCGTGCGGAGCGCTTCAAGGTCTTTGCGCAATGCCGCCGCCCGTTCTGTCCCGCGCTCCGGCCGGCCAAGCCGCCGGGCGATGGCATCGATCTGTTCGAGCAGTTGGTCAAGGCTGTGGGGTTCGGCCACGAAGGTCGGGATGTTCAGCCGCTTGAGCTGCTCGCGCTGGGCCGGGCCGACGCTGCCGGGCCAGAGCAGCAGCAAATCGGGCTGGAGGCTGAGCAAGCGCTCCATGTCGAGCTGCCCGTAGCGCCCCACCGAAGGCACTTGCTTGAGCGCGTCCGGCCGCTCGCCGGCATCCAGCACGCCCACCAGCAGGTCGGCCGAATCCAGTTCAACGACGATTTCCGACAGGGAAGGCGCGAGGCTGACCACCCGCAGGTCGGCCAGGGCCCCGCCGCTGGCGGCCAGCAGCAGAACCGCCAGCCAGAGGCGCCGCATCAACCGAGCTGACGCGGAATGCGGTAGAGGTAGAACAGCACGGCCGTGGACAGCGCCAGCAGCATCAGCGGCACGGCTTCGAGGCCGACGAACACCGCCAGCGCGCCGATCCAGGTCGGCAACGCCGCCGCCAGGAACGCCGTACGGCGACGGGCCGCCAAGGCGATCCACGCGCCGGGCTCTTCGGGGGTGTCGAGGGATTTCTGGGTGGCGATCAACGCATGCTTGTAGCGGCCGAAGAACTTCAGGCTGACGAACATCGACGCCACGCCGGCGATGAACAGCGGCATCGCCAGCACCGGCAAGACCGCCTCGCCCTGGCCGAACACGCCGTTGATCACGAACAGCGGCAGCAGCGCCAGCGCCAGGTATTTCCACCAGGCCACCGACAGGCGGCGACGCACCTGACCGCGGGTCACGCCCGGTCGACCTCGCCCTGGTGCTCGTTGCCCATCATGTGGTCGAGCTTGCTGGCCTTGGTCGCCAGGTATAGTTTGTTGTGCGGGTTGTGCCCGGTGTGCAGCGGCACGCGCTCGGCGACGACGATGCCCATGTCGGTCAGCGCCTTGACCTTGCGCGGGTTGTTGGTCATCAGGCGCAGCGACTTGACGCCCAGGTGCTCCAGCATCGGCAGGCACATGGCGTAGTCGCGCTGGTCGGCGGCGAAGCCAAGGCGCTCGTTGGCCTCGACGGTGTCGGCGCCGCCGTCCTGCAGTTCGTAGGCGCGGATCTTGTTCAAGAGGCCGATGCCGCGGCCTTCCTGGCGCAGGTACAGCAGCACGCCACGGCCTTCGCGGGCGATGGCGCGCAGGGCGGCTTCCAGTTGCGAACCGCAGTCGCAGCGCTGGCTGAACAAGGCATCGCCGGTCAGGCATTCGGAATGCAGCCGGCCCAGCACCGGGGCACCGTCCGCGATCTCGCCCAGGCTCAGCACGACGTGCTCGCGGCCGGTGGCTTCATCGAGAAAACCGTGCATGGTGAATTGCGCAAAAGGCGTTGGCAGCTTGGAAGCGGCGACAAAAACGACAGGCACCGGTGTGCTCCTGATCTGAAAAGTCTGAAGATTCGCTGGGCGGCATTGTAACAGCAGGTTCCGACAGACGCTTAGGCTGAATTGTCGGCCATATTCATCAAAAAGTTTGATGCGAGGATGGTCATGGCGAGGGCGGGCACGTCAGCCGTTCGGATCGAACGGATACGGCTGTTTCCAGCGCTCGAAGACCGCCTTGAGCTCGCCCGTCTTGACCAACTGCTCCATGCGCCGGTCATACAGCGCCATCAGGGCGCGGCCCTGGGGTGTGTCGGCGAACCCCAGGTACAGCGGCAGCTCCGCCAGATGCGAATAGCGGTACTGCGCCGGATCGTCGGCGTCCTTGAGCACCGCTTCGATCTCGGTCAACGCATCGATGTAGAAATCCACCCGCCCCTGCTTGAGCATCGACAAGATCCCCGTGCGCCGCTCGATCTGGTTGTAGCGCTTGATGTTGGGCAGGTAGTTCTCGTAGCGGTAGCCCCGCACCCAGGCCAGGCGGTACTTGCCCAGGGAGGCCTGGGTCGGCGCCGGATTGCTTGCCAGCCCCAGGGCGTAGATGTGGTCGGAGTCGAAGTTCCAGCGCGGGTACAGCACCTGCTCGGCTTCATCGCGGTAGGAGCCGACCAGGGCGTCGACCTCCTTGAGCTGCACCAGCCCCACCGAACGGGTGTACGGCACGGTGCGGATGTCCAGCGTCACGCCGGCCTGCTCGAACACCAGCCGCAGCACGTCCCAGGCCAGACCGTGGCCGTCGGCGGCGGTGTAGTCTTCCCATTCCTCGCTGGCCAGGTGAATGACCGCGGGCGGTGCATCCTCGGCCCGGGCCAGGCAAGCGCCCCCGAAACCGAGCCAGACAACAACCAACAGCGCCAACCAGCGTCGAGCCATCCTTAGTCCCCCGTGCACGCCTGAGCGCTCAGGCGAAAATCCACACCAGTCCCTGCATCGCAAGCCAAGCGAACACGCCGGCCAGTACGTCGTCGAGCATGATCCCGACGCCGCCGTGCACATGCCGGTCCACCCAGCGGATCGGCCACGGCTTGAGTATGTCGAAGAAGCGGAACACCACAAACCCGGCCAGCAGCCAGTACCAGCCTTCCGGCACCAGCCACAGGGTGATCCACATCCCGACCATCTCGTCCCAGACGATGCCTTCGTGGTCATGCACCCGCAGGTCGTCGGCCACCTTGCCGCACAGCCAGAAGCCGAACAGCATGGTGATGCCCAGCATCAGCCAGTAACCCCAGTCGGGCAACATCTGCCACAACGGAATAAAGGGTAGCGCAACCAGCGAGCCCCAGGTGCCCGGCGCCTTGGGCAAGGTGCCGGAACCGAATCCGAAGGCCAGGAAATGCCACGGATTGCGCCAGACCGACGGCGGAACGCATTCGGCCGGAACCTGTTTCGGGTGATCTGTCACGGTGACTCCTGAAAATGTTGATAACCCCGGATCTGCGGGGTGATGTCGCGTCCGTCGCGGTCGAGCAGCGCCACGCCCTGCCCCTGCGCCACGCGGCCGATCACATGCACCGGCCACCCGTCGGCCAGCAGCGCCGGCAATTCGACGGACGGCAAGGTGAAGGCCAGCACGTAGTCGTCGCCGCCGCTCAGGGCCGCACGCTCGGCGCCCGGTTGGCCGAGGAACGCCACCAGTGCGTCCGACAGTGGCACCCGCTCGCGCTCCACCTCCAGCCGCACGTTCGACGCCAGGGCGATGTGCCCGCAGTCGGCGAGCAAGCCGTCGGAGATGTCCAGCGCCGCCGTGGCCTTGCCGCGCAGCGCCTGGCCCAAGGCCAGTTGCGGCTGCGGCGACCAGTAGTGCGCCAGCAGCGGTCCTGCGATATCGGCCGCCGCCTCGCGCTGCCCCAGCACCAGCGGCAAGGCACCGGCGGCATTGCCCAGCTCGCCGCCGACGCACAGCAGGTCGCCTGGGCGCGCGCCGCTGCGGGTCAGGGCCTGGCCCGCCGGCACGCGGCCGAACACGGTCATGGTCAGGCTCAGCGGCCCACGGGTGGTGTCCCCGCCCACCAGCGCCACGCCGCAGCCCTGGGCCATCTGGCTCAAGCCGCGGGCATAGGCCTGCAGCCAGTCGGCGGTCACCGAAGGCAGGGTCAGGGCAAGGGTAAAGGCAACGGGCGTGGCACCCATGGCAGCGAGGTCGCTGACCGCCACGGCCAGCGAACGCTGACCGAGCAGGAACGGATCGCAGGGGTCGGCGAAATGCACGCCGGCCACCAGCGTATCGGTGGAAACCGCCAGCTGTTCCCCGGAAGGAACCGCCAGCAAGGCGCAGTCGTCGCCGATCCCCAGGGCAACGCCCTCGCCGCCCTGCGCACAGGGCGCGGCGGCGAAGAAGTTGCGGATCAGCTCAAACTCGCCCATGAGGTCTCAAGCGCCGGTCAGCGCTTGAACGCCTTCACTTCAGCTTCACGCAGGCGCGGGGCCAGTTTGTCCAGCACGCCGTTGACGAACTTGTGACCGTCGGTCGAACCGAAGACCTTCGCCAGTTCGATGCCTTCGTTGATCACCACGCGGTAAGGCACGTCGACGCGCTTGAGCAGCTCCCAGGTGGACAGGCGCAGCACCGCCAGCTCGACCGGATCCAGCTCTTCGATGGCCAGGTCCAGGCAAGGCGTGAGCGCGTTGTCGATCTCGGTGCGGTTGGCCGGAACCCCGTGCAGGATCTCGCGGAAATACGCGCCGTCGACATCGGTGAAATCGTTGTCGACCCGAAACTGTGCCTCGATCTCGTTCAACGAAGCCCGGGCCATGTGCCACTGGTACAGCGCCTGCGTCGCGAGCTGACGGGCTTCGCGTCGCTTGGCGCTCTTCGAGGGCTTGCCGGCGTTCGCTGGTTTGGGATCGCGCGGGTTGAAACGATCGCTGTCGTCGCTAATCACTTGGCCTCCAACTGCGCCAGCAGGCTGACCATTTCCAGGGCGGACAGGGCAGCTTCGGCACCTTTGTTGCCGGCCTTGGTGCCGGAACGTTCGATGGCTTGCTCGATGGAATCGACGGTCAGCACGCCGAAGGCGACCGGTACGCCGAACTCCATGGAGACCTGGGCCAGGCCCTTGGTGCATTCGCCGGCCACGTATTCGAAGTGCGGGGTGCCGCCACGAATGACCGCGCCCAGCGCGATGATCGCTGCGAATTCGCCTTTCTGGGCGACTTTCTGCGCGACCAGCGGAATTTCGAAGGCGCCCGGTGCGCGGATGATGGTGATGTCGCTTTCGCTCACGCCGTGGCGAACCAGGGCATCGACTGCGCCGCTGACCAGGCTTTCAACCACGAAGCTGTTGAAACGGCCCACTACCAAAGCGTAGCGGCCTTTTGGAGCGATGAAAGTACCTTCGATGGTCTTCAGGGTCATTCGTCAGATCTCTTAAAGAGCCGGGACGCGTCTGTTACGCGCCCCTCAGGGATATTTGAACCGCGAATCAAGGGCCGGAAACAACCGGTCATCATTCGGAGGGCACGTATTCTACAACTTCCAGATCGAAACCGGATATCGCGTTGAACTTCATCGGCGCGCTCATCAGACGCATCTTGCGCACGCCCAGGTCGCGCAGGATCTGCGAACCGGCGCCGACGATGCTGTAGGTGGTCGGTTTTTTCGCCGCCGCCTGATCGCCGGTCTCGCGGATGTGCGCCAGCAGCACGTCGCCGTCGAGCGGGTGACCGAGCAGCAGCACCACGCCGCTGCCGGCCTCGGCCACGGCGGCCATGGCGGCGCGCAGGCTCCAGCGGCCCGGTTGCTTGACCATCAGCAGGTCGCGCAGCGGATCCATGTTGTGCACGCGCACCAGGGTCGGCTCTTCGGCGCAGACGTTGCCCAGGGTCAGGGCCATGTGCACGTCGCCTTCGACCGAATCACGGTAGGTGACCAGGTTGAACTGGCCCAGTTCGCTGTCCAGCGGCTGCTCGGCGATCCGCTGAACGGTACGTTCGTGGATCATCCGGTAGTGGATCAGGTCGGCGATGGTGCCGATCTTGATGTTGTGTTCGGCAGCGAAGGTTTCCAGTTCCGCGCGGCGGGACATGGTGCCGTCGTCGTTCATCACTTCGCAGATCACCCCGCTCGGCTCGAAACCGGCCATGCGCGCCAGGTCGCAGGCCGCTTCGGTGTGGCCGGCGCGGGCCAGGGTGCCGCCGGCCTGGGCCATCAGCGGGAAGATATGGCCGGGGCTGACGATGTCTTCGGCCTTGGCGTCCTTAGCGGCCGCGGCCTGTACGGTGCGGGCGCGGTCGGCGGCGGAGATGCCGGTGGTCACGCCTTCGGCGGCCTCGATCGACACGGTGAACTTGGTGCCGAACCCGGAACCGTTGCGCGGCGCCATCAGCGGCAGCTTCAGGGTCTCGCAGCGCTCGCGGGTCATCGGCATGCAGATCAGGCCGCGGGCATGCTTGGCCATGAAGTTGATGTGCTCGGCCTTGCAGCATTCGGCGGCCATGATCAGGTCGCCTTCGTTCTCGCGGTCTTCGTCATCCATGAGGATGACCATCTTGCCTTGGCGGATGTCTTCAACCAGCTCTTCGATGCTATTGAGCGCCACAAGGCACCCCCATTCTTTCAGAAATTGAGTTTCAGGATTTGAGATAGCCGTTGGCGGCCAGGAAGCTTTCGGTGATGGTGCCGCCGGCGCTCGGCTCGGCGGCCTTGTCGCCCAGCAGCAGGCGCTCCAGGTAGCGCGCCAGCAGGTCGACCTCCAGGTTCACCCGGCGGCCCGGCTTGTAGGACGCCATGATGGTTTCGCTCAGGGTGTGCGGAATGATCGTCAGCAGGAACTCGGCGCCGTCGACCGCGTTCACCGTCAGGCTGGTGCCGTCGACGGTGATCGAGCCCTTGTGGGCGATGTACTTGGCCAGTTCCTTCGGCGCGCGGATGCGAAATTCCACGGCGCGGGCGTTGTCGCTGCGCGACACCACCTCGCCGACGCCGTCGACGTGGCCGCTGACCAGGTGCCCGCCCAGGCGGGTGGTCGGGGTCAGGGCCTTTTCCAGGTTGACCGGGCTGCCGCTCTTGAGGTCATTCATGGCGGTGCAGTCGAGGGTTTCGCGGCTGACGTCGGCGGCGAAGCCGTTGCCCGGCAGTTCGACCGCCGTCAGGCAAACGCCGTTGACCGCGATGCTGTCGCCCAGCTTGACGTCGCTCAGGTCGAGCTTGCCGGTTTCGACATGCACCCGCACGTCACCGCCCTTGGGGATCAGTGCACGGATGCTGCCGATGGATTCGATGATGCCGGTGAACATGGGGTTCTCCTTGAGAACGGCGCCTGCGCTAACGCGATGGCCGGGAATTATACGCTCGCGGCAGGCAGAGGGATTGCGGTGACTCGCCAGTCATCGCCCACCGCGCGGATTTCGCTGATTTTCAGTTCCGGCGCGTCCTTCATATACGCCAGCGGCCAGTCGAGCAGCGGACGCGCCGCGGAGCCCAAGAACTTGCCGGCGATGAAGATCACGAACTCGTCGACCAGCCTCTGCTGCGCAAAGGCACCGGCCAGGCGCGGCCCGGCTTCGACCAGCACTTCGTTGACGCCGCGGCCGGCCAGTTCGGCCAGCAGCCGGCGCAGGTCGACCTGGCCGTCATCGCCCGGCACGTGCAGGCATTCGGGGCCGTCGACGTGCTGCTCTTCCACAGCCGCGCAGGTGGCGACCAGCGCGGGACCGGCCTTGAAGAACGGCGCATCCAGCGGCACCCGCAGGCGGCCGTCGACCAGCACCCGCAGCGGCGGCCGGCTCATGGCCAGCGCGGTCTGCGCCGCATCCAGCCCCAATTCGTCAGCCCGCACGGTCAAGCGTGCGCCATCGGCCAGCACCGTGTCGGCGCCGGTCAGCACCACGCTGGCCTGGGCCCGCAGGCGCTGCACCGCCGAGCGCGCGGCGGGGCCGGTGATCCACTGGCTCTCGCCGCTCGCCATGGCCGTGCGGCCGTCGAGGCTCATGGCCAGCTTGACCCGCACGAACGGCAAGCCGTGCTCCATGCGCTTGAGAAAGCCTTCGTTGAGCTTGCGCGCCTCGCCTTCCAGCACCCCGCTGGCGGTGGCGATACCGGCGTCGGCCAGGCGTTGCAGGCCCTGGCCTGCGACCTGCGGATTCGGATCCTGCATCGCCGCCACCACCCGCCCGACGCCGGCCTTGACCAGCGCGTCGGCGCACGGCGGCGTGCGGCCATGGTGGCTGCACGGCTCAAGGGTGACGTAGGCGGTGGCGCCCCGGGCCTGCTCGCCGGCGGCGCGCAGGGCGTGGACTTCGGCGTGGGGTTCGCCGGCGCGTTCGTGCCAGCCTTCGCCGACGATCTGCCCGTCGCGCACGACCACGCAGCCGACCCGCGGGTTCGGGTGGGTGGTGTAGTGGCCCCTGCGCGCCAGCTCCAGGGCCCGGGCCATGAAGTGCGCGTCGAGGATGGCCTGTTCGGCGGCGGTCATTCTTTCACCGGTTCGCGGGCCAGGCGGTCGATCTCTTCGCGGAACTCGTTGAGGTCCTGGAAGCGGCGGTACACCGACGCGAAGCGGATGTAGGCGACTTCGTCGAGTTTTTTCAGTTCGGCCATCACCAACTCACCCACCACGAGGGACTTGACCTCGCGCTCGCCGGTGGCGCGCAGCTTGTGCTTGATGTGCACCAGGGAGGACTCGAGGCGCTCGACGCTGACGGGACGTTTCTCCAGCGCACGCTGCATGCCGGCGCGGAGTTTCTCTTCGTCGAAGGGTTGGCGGCTGCCGTCGGTTTTGATCAGGCGCGGCAACACAAGCTCGGCCGTCTCAAACGTCGTGAAACGTTCGCCGCAGGCCAGGCATTCACGCCGGCGGCGCACCTGCTCGCCCTCGGCGACCAGACGCGAGTCGATGACCTTGGTGTCGTTGGCACCGCAGAAGGGACAGTGCATGGTGGCTGGCAACAAAAAATGGGAGGGCCATGGTAGCGCATCCCCGTGGCAAGACAAGCCATAGGCTTTGCGGTATACAGACTGCCATGATCTGACGATCCATGGATTTCACTTTTACGGAGCCGCCAATGCCGTTACGTCCGCTCGTTTTGCTCAGTCTCTTCGGCCTGCTGGTGGCCTGCGGCAGCGATGCGCCCAAGCCCCAGCCGCCGACACCGGGCCCTGCGCCGCAGCAGGCGCAGAAAAAGGCCCGGGAAGCCGCCGACCTCGGCCCGCTGCCGGCCTACCAGCGCGAGCTGAGCGGCACCCTGCAAGGCGTGCCCGCCGGCGCCGAAGTCGAACTGGCGCTGCTGGTGATCGACGAGAAGGACCGGCCGCAGCAACTGCTGGCCAGCGCCACGCTGATCGGCAACGACCGGGCGCTGCCGTTCCACCTGCGCTTCAACCCCGACGCCTTCCCCGCCGGCGCCCGGGTCGAGCTGCGCGGCCGCGCCAGCCAGTCCGGCCAGTTGATCCTGCACCTGCCGTCGCAGGCCATCACCCAGCCGACCACCCAGGCACTGGGCCCGCTGCAGTTCGTCAAAGCGCCATGAATGCACCGTTCGACCTGCAGCAGGCCTTGAGCGGACTGCTCGGCGACGCCCGGCTGGTGGCTTGCCCGCTGCCGGGCACCGACCTGCGCCTGTGGCTGATCGACGGCGACAACATGGCCCGGGAATTCACCCCGGACGAAACCCGCCGCATCCTCCACGAGCCGCCATACTGGAGCTTCTGCTGGGCCAGCGGCCTGGCGGTGGCGCGTTACCTGGCCGAACATCCCGAATGGGTCAGGGGCAAGCGGGTGCTGGACTTCGGCGCTGGCTCCGGCATCGCCGGGATCGCCGCCGTGAAGGCCGGCGCGCTGGAAGTGGTGGCCTGCGACCTCGACCCGTTGGCGATTGCCGCGTGCCGGGCCAACGCAAGCCTCAACGGCGTGGAGATGGGCTACTCGACGGACTTCTTCGCCGAGGCGGACCGCTTCGACCTGATCCTGGTCGCCGACGTGCTCTACGACCGGGCCAACCTGCCGCTGCTCGACGCGTTCCTCAGCCGTGGGCGCGAGGCCTTGGTGGCCGACTCCCGGGTGCGCGACTTCCGCCATCCGCAGTACACCCGCATCGAGATGCTGGAGGCCATGACCCTGCCGGATCTGGCCGAACCGGAAGAGTTCCGGCATGTCAGCCTTTACCATGCGCGGCGCTAGCCAACCGCTTCCGGCCACACCCCGCCACCCCGTATAGTTGCCCCATCCACGCTTTCACGAGAGCCCCCATGAGCGAGCAAACGCCCTACATCTTCGACGCCACGACCGCCGATTTCGACCGGTCGGTGATCGAGAACTCTTTCCACAAACCGGTGCTGGTGGATTTCTGGGCCGAATGGTGCGCGCCGTGCAAGGCGCTGATGCCGATGCTCCAGGGCATCGCCGAGAGCTATCAGGGCGAGCTGCTGCTGGCCAAGGTCAACTGCGACATCGAGCAGGATATCGTCGCCCGCTTCGGCATCCGCAGCCTGCCGACCGTGGTGCTGTTCAAGGACGGCCAGCCGGTGGACGGCTTTGCCGGCGCGCAGCCCGAGTCCGCCGTGCGCGCGATGCTCGAGCCCCATGTGCAGATGCCGCCGCCGGCCGCCGCCGACCCGTTCGAACAGGCCCAGGCGCTGTTCGACGCCGGCCGGTTCGCGGACGCCGAAGCGGCGCTGGTCGCGATCCTGGGCGAAGACAACACCAACGCCAAGGCGCTGATCCTGTATGCCCGCTGCCTCACCGAACGCGGCGAGCTGGGCGAGGCGCAGACCGTGCTCGACGCGGTCAAGAGCGATGAGCACAAGGCCGCGCTGGCCGGGGCCAAGGCCCAGATCAAGTTCCTCGGCCTGGCCCGGGACCTGCCGGACGCCGCCGAGCTCAAGGCGCGCCTTGCGCAGAACCCGCAGGACGATGAAGCGGTGTACCAACTGGCGATCCAGCAACTGGCCCGCCAGCAATACGAAGCGGCGCTGGACGCCCTGCTCAAGCTGTTCATCCGCAACCGCAGCTACGGCGAAGGCCTGCCGCACAAGACCCTGCTGCAAGTGTTCGAACTGCTGGGCAACGATCACCCGCTGGTGACCGTCTACCGGCGCAAGGTGTTCGCGGCGCTGTACTGACCGGTCACTCGGTCCAGCTGTAGAGCGGCGTATCCCCGCCGCTCGCCACCTTCACCTGCGACGAGTGGCGCAGCCGCACCAGCAGGCGCTTGCCCGCCGCGGCGCTGCCGGTCAGCCCTTCCAGCTGCTCCAGCAGGTCCGGCCCGCTGAGCTGCCCGGCCTTGCGCAGCAGCTCCTGCGCGGTCTGCCACAATGCGTCGTCCTGGTTCGACGGTTTCGCCGCAGGCGTTGCGGCGGCCTGCGGCGCCGCCTGCAAGGATGCGCCGAAGTGCGTACCGAGCCGCGCCCAGTCGCCGTCATCCAGTTCCAGCGTCAAGTCCACCGGCACATCGCCGACGGTTCCGCGTATCCGCAACATAAGCTTCGCTCCCGCATCTGTATGGCCGGCATGCTCCCATGGCCGGTGCACAACGCCAAGCGCACGATGAGCGGCCTCCGGGCAGATTCTCCGGGAGCGTCTATATTTCTGTTTTTTCCATGGGAAGGATGCCCATGTCCGCAGGCAGGAAACTGGCCTCCAAGGGAGCCCCCACCTCTACCGGTGGCGTGGTGCTCGAAGGCAATGAAAATCTCAGGATCGAAGGGCAGATCATCGCCTCCATCGGGCAGCTCGCCAGTTGCCCGGCCTGCAGCGCAGGCCAAGGGCCGATCGTCGCGGTGGGAGAGCGCACCCTGATGCTGCCCGCAGGCCCCGCGGCGCTTGAGGGCGACTACGTCGCCTGCGGCTGCCCGCCCATGGCCAACAAGGTACTGACCCAACAGCACAGCGGCTACGCCGGCATCGGTCGGCCCGCCCCCATCGACATGGGCCCGCCCATCGCCGCCCTGGCCTCCCGCCGGTACCTGCAGGTGATCGTCGAGCGCCAGGACGACACCGAGAAACCGGGCCTGGCCTACCGCCTCAAGGACAAGAACAAGGCCGCCATTCTCGAAGACAGCACCTGCACAGCCACCGGCGAAGGCTGCGAACACGCCGTGGAGAACCCCGAAGACTACGACACCCTGCTGGTCGGCGAAGACGCCGAGTGGTCGTTCTATGTCTACGAAGAGCCGCTGGATCAGGAGGCGTCATGAAATCGGAAATCAGACTGGTCTTTAAGGACTTCCTGATGCAGGCGCCCCGGGGCGTGAAGTTTCAGCTGCTGATCGACGGCAACGTCATCGACGACGCGATCACCCAAGCGGACGGCCCCGACCAGACGTATCTGCTGCAGCCGGACAAGGTGCAGACCCTCGTCACCATCAAGGACACGGGAAAGACCAAGACCATCAAGACCCGCGACAGCCATGAAGTCAGCCTGCGGGTCGTCGGGACTTCCGGCGCGCAGAAGGCGCTCAACACCGCCACGCTGACCCCGGGCACACGCCTGACGATGGTGGCCGTGTCGCCCTGGGTCAGGGTGCCCTTGTCCACCACCGGCGCCGTCACGAACGATGTTTTCTATGAGGTGGAATACGGGGTCAAGCGCAAGAACCAGACCCGCACCGTCAAGGTGATGATCCAGGACATGCCGCGCCGGATACTGCTCGCGGCCCTACAGCACCGGGGCTCCACGGCATGGGCCGGCAAAACGAGCAAAAGGTCGCTGGAGCACCCGACGCTCAAGCAGAGCGTGGAGTTCGCGGCCGGCACCAACAAATGCAACCTGTTCGTGTACGACGTGCTGACCTCCATCGGGGTCAACGTGGCACTGATCGAGCACGGCAAATCGAAGTACTTGCCGGGCGTCAAGAACCTCAGCCCGCCGCTGGCCGGCGAGTGGGCCGACGACACCCGGCTGCTCAACAACTGGAAGGTGGAGCGTTCGGCTTTACCCGGCGACATCGGCGCGTATGCTGTCAATTATTCCAACGCGAGCGGTCACGTCGGCTTTATCCTGGCACAGGGCGTGTGCATTTCCGCCGGCTGGGAGAGGGTCGAAGTCAACGACGCCGGCTTCCGGCAGATCGCCGGCAACGGCATCGACAGCGACCATGACTTCACCATTTTCCGACGGTACAAGCACAGCACACCCCAATGAAACGACTCTTCTGGATTTTCCCGGTGCTTGCGCTGGCGCTGATCGCGGCCTGGCGGTCCTGGTCGCCCGCCGACCTGACGGCCTGCCCGCCCGGCGACGGCGCGCCGGGGCCCCTGAGCGCCTTCGTCCACGGCTACTTCGAGCGCAACGGCCGGGTGGACTGGCGCGAACTCGACAACCGCTTCGACGTGCTCTCCACGCCCCAGGGCCGCGTGATCGCCGATCAACCCCAAGCCTATGCCTGCGAGGCCGTGCAGATCCTGCAGAACCCGGCGTTCAGCCAGAGCGAGAAGGTCTACGCCACCGCGCTGATGTTCCGGCTGCCGATCAGCCAGTACCTGGGATTCATGGATCGCAGCCACCAGCTGTACGAACAGGCCAGCATCGACCGGGAGGTGCTGACGCTGGTGGTGCACCCACGCGGCACGGCCGTCGATTACTGGTGGCTGCCGGCCTGGCGCCAGCGCTTCAACCGCGATGCGCCGGACGTGCTGGAGCCCGGCTTCATCCGTCAGGTGCTGTCGGGCCGTTACTGGTTCGACTATCCGGGCAACGGGTTCTGACCGTCCGGACGCCTTCGAACACCTGAGCGTTGCCCGCGACCTGGCGGGGGCAACGTGCGCTCATGTCTTGCGCAATGCGGGGCGGGCGGGCAAACTCTCCGCACTTTCGTTATAAGATTACATAACAAACTCTTCACTTTACTTTCCGGAGACCGCCATGCGCCGTCTGCTGCTCGCTTTGCCGTTTGCCCTGTTGCCGCTGGCCGTCGCCCAGGCCGCCGACGAGCACGACCATGACCACGAACACGGCAGCCTCGGTGCCCACGAGCATGGCGTCGGCCGCCTGAACGCGGCGCTCGACGGCCAGACCCTGGAGCTGGAACTGGAAAGCCCGGCGATGAACCTGGTCGGCTTCGAACATGCCGCCACCAGCGAAGCCGACAAGGCCAAGGTCGCCGCCGCCCGCGCGCAGCTCGAGCAACCGCTGGCGCTGTTCAGCCTGCCGGCCGCCGCCGGCTGCAAGGTCACCCGCCAGGAACTGGAAAGCCCGCTGTTCGGCGACAAGCCCGACGCCGACGACGACCATGACGAGGAAGCCGACAAGGACGGCCACGAGCATCACCACGACCACAGCGAGATCCACGCTCACTACCAGTTCAGCTGCGCGACGCCGGGTGCGCTGAAGGCACTGGACCTTTCGAAGGTGTTCAGCAGCTTCCCGGCCACCCAGAAAATCCAGGTGCAACTGATCGGCCCAAGCGGTCAGCAAGGCACCGAAGTGACGGCCAAGGCCGCGGCCCTGAAGTTCTGAACCCACCCAAACCCTGTGGGATCGGCACCATGACCCAAGCACTCATCGAACTGTCGGACCTGGGCTTCAGCTGGCCCGGCCACCCGCCGCTGCTGGACATCCCGGCGTTCCGTCTGGAGGCCGGCGAGACCTTGTTCCTCAAAGGTCCCAGCGGCAGCGGCAAGACCACCCTGCTCGGCCTGCTCGGCGGGGTGCAGAAGCCCGGCCGCGGCAGCATCCGCCTGCTCGGCCAGGAACTGACCGACCTCGGCGCCGGCGCCCGCGACCGCTTCCGGGTCGATCACACCGGCTATATCTTCCAGCAGTTCAACCTGCTGCCGTTCCTGTCGGTGCGCGAGAACGTCGAGCTGCCCTGCCACTTCTCGAAGCTGCGGGCGCAGCGGGCCAAGCAACGCCACGGCAGCGTCGACCAGGCCGCCGCCACCCTGCTCGCCCACCTGGGCCTGAACGATAAAGGCATCCTTGGCCGCCGCGCCGACTCGCTGTCCATCGGCCAACAGCAACGGGTGGCGGCGGCACGGGCCTTGATCGGTCAGCCGGAACTGGTGATCGCCGACGAACCCACCTCGGCGCTGGATCACGATGCCCGGGAAAACTTCCTCCGCCTGCTGTTCGCCGAATGCCGCGACGCCGGATCGAGCCTGCTGTTCGTCAGCCACGACCAGAGCCTGGCCCCGCTGTTCGACCGTCACCTGTCCCTGGCCGAACTCAATCGCGCCGCCACGTCCGCCGAGGTCTGAGATGTATCTGTTCCGCCTGGCCATGGCCAGCCTCGCCAACCGCCGCTTCACCGCCCTGCTGACCGCGTTCGCGATCGCCCTCTCCGTCTGCCTGCTGCTGGCGGTGGAACGGGTGCGCACCGAGGCCAAGGCCAGTTTCGCCAGCACCATCAGCGGCACCGACCTGATCGTCGGCGCCCGCTCGGGCTCGGTGAACCTGCTGCTGTACTCGGTGTTCCGCATCGGCAACGCCACCAACAACATCCGCTGGGACAGCTTCGAGCGCTTCGCCAACGACCCGAAAGTGAAATGGGCGATCCCCATGTCCCTCGGCGACTCCCACCGGGGCTACCGGGTGATGGGCACCACCGGCGCCTACTTCGAGCATTACCTTTACGGCCGCCAGCAGCACCTGGCCCTGGCCGACGGCCGTGCCTTCGCCACCGATCCGTTCGAAGTGGTGCTCGGCGCCGAAGTGGCCGAGGCGCTGCACTACAAGCTCGGCGACAAACTGGTGCTGGCCCACGGCGTGGCGGCGATCAGCCTGGTCAAGCACGACGACAAGCCGTTCACGGTGGTCGGCATCCTCCAGCGCACCGGCACGCCGGTGGACCGCACGCTGCACATCAGCCTGGGCGGCATGGAGGCGATTCACATCGACTGGCACAACGGCGTGCCGGCCCGGGGCAACGGGCGGATCAGCGCCGACCAGGCGCGCAACATGGACCTGACGCCCCAGGCGATCACCGCGTTCATGCTCGGCCTCAACAGCAAGATCTCCACGTTCGCCCTGCAACGGGAGATCAACGAATTCCGCGGCGAACCGCTGCTGGCGATCCTGCCCGGCGTGGCCCTCCAGGAGCTGTGGAGCCTGATGGGCACCGCCGAAAAGGCCCTGTTCGTGGTGTCGCTGTTCGTCGTGCTGACCGGGTTGATCGGCATGCTCACGGCGATCCTCACCAGCCTCAACGAACGCCGCCGGGAGATGGCGATCCTGCGTTCGGTGGGCGCACGGCCCTGGCACATCGCAAGCTTGCTGGTGCTGGAAGCCTTTGTCCTGGCGCTGGCCGGGACAGTGGCCGGGCTGGCCTTGCTGTACGCCGGCATCGCCGTGGCGCAAGGTTACGTGCAGGCCAACTACGGGCTGTACCTGCCGCTGGCCTGGCCGAGCGAGTATGAATGGACGCTGCTCGGTGGCATTCTGGCGGCCGCGCTGCTGATGGGCAGCGTGCCGGCCTGGCGCGCCTACCGCCAATCCCTGGCCGATGGCCTGTCGATCCGACTATGAGGATGTCCCCCATGCCCCGCGCCGCGCTCGCGCTGCTGTTGCTGATGGCCCTGCCCGTGTGGGCGGCCGCGCCGAAAGACCTGACCTGGTCGGAGATGATCCCGCCGGACGCGCCGGCGGAGACGCCGAACATGACGCCGCTGCACGACCTGTCGAAGATGGGCGACGCGCTGTCCGCCGAGTCCGCCCCGGCGGCCAAGCAGGACATGCCCAACGCCCCGGTGGTGCAGAGCCTCGACGGGCAGAACGTGCGCCTGCCGGGCTACATCGTGCCGCTGGAGGTCAGCGAGGAAGGCCGCACCACGGACTTCCTGCTGGTGCCGTACTTCGGCGCCTGCATCCACGTGCCGCCACCGCCGTCGAACCAGATCGTGCACGTGAAGAGCGAGCTGGGCGTGAAGCTCGACGAGCTGTACCAGCCCTACTGGGTCGAGGGGCCGCTGCAGGTCAAGCCGTCCACCAGCGAACTGGCCGATGCCGGGTATCAGATGGCGGCGGACAAGATCTATGTCTATGAACTGCCGGAGTGAATCCGCCGGCTGCGGCGGGGCCTGGGCGCTCGCCATCGCCAGCAGGCTGGCTCCCACAGGGATCGGTGTTCAGGCACAAATCCAAGCGGGGGCCGGCGAAGTTCCGCAGAAAAAACGACGATCACTGTTTCATTGAGCTGAATCAAAAGACCGTATCAGACGGCTCCGTACCATTTGGACATCGAACCTTTTCAACGTCCTTTTGGAGCCCCCATGAACAAGTCCTTGCTCAGCGCCTCGCTGTTTGCATTTGCGCTCGCAGCCCCGCTCGCCCATGCCCACGAAGCCGGCGACATCATCGTTCGCGCCGGCGCGATCACCGTCAACCCGAAGGCCGACAGCTCCAGCGTCAAGGTCGACCAGGGTCCGTTGAGCGGCGCCAACCTGGGCGGCAAGGCGACCATGAGCAGCGACACTCAGCTGGGCCTGAACTTCGCCTACATGATCACGCCGAACCTGGGCGTCGAGCTGCTCGCCGCGACCCCGTTCGAACATGACGTGAAGCTCAAGGGCACGGGCCTGGCCGCCGCCAACGGCAAGCTCGGCACCCTCAAGCACCTGCCGCCGACCCTGAGCCTGGTCTACTACCCGCTGGACTCGAAATCGGCCTTCCAGCCGTACATCGGCGGCGGCATCAACTACACCTGGATCTACGACGAACACGTCGGCAGCCAGGCCCAGTCCAACGGCTTCAGCAACTTCAAGGCGAAGAACTCCTGGGGCCTGGCCTGGCAGGTGGGCGCCGACTACATGCTGACCGACAACATCATGCTCAACGCCCAGGTGCGCTACATCGACATCGACACCCGCGCCACCGTGGAGAACAACGCCGTGGCTCCGGGCACCCGCGCACGGGTGAACGTGGACGTCGATCCGTTTGTGTACATGGTCGGTCTGGGCTACAAGTTCTAAGAACGTTCACGTGGTGGTGGATGAGGGCTAATGCGGCGAGGGGACTCGTTCCCGCCGGGCTGCGAAAGCGGCCCCGGACCGGACAGAAGCGGTGCTTCAGAAAAACCGCGTTGACTGGATCTGCGACTGCTGCGCAGTCGAGCGGGAGCGAGCTCCCTCCCCACAGGGATCGCATCGGGCTTCACCGCGATACCCCGCCCGCAAAAAAGGCGCCTGCAAAGGCGCCTTTTTTGTTTGTGGCGGCTTAGCGGCCCAACAGCCGCGCCAGGCCGACGCTCATCGGCGTCTGCGCCGGCAGTTCGAAGCGCTCCAGCAAACGCCGGTTGTCGGCCCGCGAGTGGCGGATGTCGCCGGAGCGGGCCGGGCCGTAGCTCACGGTCGGCAGTTGCCCGACGACCTTTTCCAGCTCGGCCAGCATCTGCTTGAGGTTGGTCGCGCGGTTCCAGCCGACGTTCACCGCACCCGGCTGCGCTTCGGGCTTCTCGATGGCCTGCACCAGCACATCGACCAGATCCTCGACGTAGAGGAAATCGCGGGTCTGCTCGCCGTCGCCGAACACGGTGATCGGCAGGCCCTTCTGCGCCCGCTCGCTGAAGATGCTGATCACGCCGGAGTACGGCGAGGACGGATCCTGGCGCGGTCCGAAGATGTTGAAGAAACGGAAGATCACCGGTTCCAGGCCGTGCTGGCGCCGGTAGAAATCAAAGTAATGCTCGCCCGCCAGCTTGTCCGACGCATAGGGCGTCAGCGGGGCCTTGGGGGTGTCTTCGTCGATCGCCTGGCCTTCGCCGTTGTTGCCGTACACCGCCGCGCTGGAGGCGAACAGCACACGTTTGACGCCGGCCACACGCATGGCCTCGCAGACGTTGAGGGTGCCGATGAAGTTGCTCTGGTGGGTCTTCACCGGGTCGTCTACCGACGCCTGCACCGAGGCCACAGCGGCCAGGTGGGCGACCGCGCTGCAGCCCTGCATCGCCGTGGCGACCAGCGCCGCGTCGGCGACATCGCCGACCACCAGTTCGACCTTGGGGTTGTCCAGCGGCAGGTTGCTGCGCTTGCCGGTGGACAGGTCGTCGAGCACCCGCACCGAACGGCCCTTGGCGAGCAGTGCGTCGACCAGGTGCGAGCCGATGAAACCGGCGCCGCCGGTGATTAAAACAGGGCCTTCAGCCATGACGGTAAAACCTATCCAGTAAGCCCGGGAGCGCGGCGCGCCAGGCGCGCGGCTTGATCCCGAAGGTGTGCAGAATTTTCTTGCAGGCCAGCACCGCGTGCTGCGGCTCTTCGGCGGCGTCGGGACGCGCGGCGTGGGCCTGGGCGGTCGGCGCCTCGACGGCCAGCGGATGCAGGCCGCGCGCTTCGGTCAGGATCGCCTGGCCCAGCGCCAGCGGCGTGGTCGCCTCCTGGCCGGCGTAATGGTACGTGCCCCACAACGGCGCCGCGCAATCGAGTTGCTTGAGCACCGAAATGATCACCCGTGCCGCGTCGTCCACCGGAGTCGGATTGCCCCGGCGGTCATCGGCCAGGAGCAGTTCGTCCGGCTGTTCGGCGCGAGCGAGGAAACGGCCCAACGTGCCCTCTG
Organism: Pseudomonas sp. R25(2017); assembly: GCF_002112565.1. NCBI lineage: Bacteria > Pseudomonadati > Pseudomonadota > Gammaproteobacteria > Pseudomonadales > Pseudomonadaceae > Pseudomonas > Pseudomonas sp. R25(2017). Next base: position 63,753 of record NZ_NEHZ01000021.1, on the reverse strand, counting down.
GGCTGTCGTCCAGCAGCCAGCCGAAGCGCAGCAGCACATGCTGCGGGCAAGTGGCACGCACGCTCTGTTCGATGCGCCACAGGGCCTGGCCGCGCAGGCCCAGCGGCACCGGTTCGTCCTTTTCGCTGTAAGCGGTGGCGCGGGAGCCGTCGAACACCCGGTAGCTGGAGGGCTGCAACAGGATGATGTTGTGGTGCTGGCACAGTTCGGCCAGACGCTCGATGGCGCGTTCCTGCCCGGCCAGGCGGCTTTCGCTGACGGCCTCGGCCTGGAACCAGTCGAAATAGTAGGCGAGGTTGATCAACGCGTCGGGACGGGTGTCGTCGAGCAGTTGGGTCAGGCTCGCGGCATCCCAGCCGTCTTCGGGCGGGCGGGGGGCGAGGAAACCGATGTCTTCCTCTGCACCGAGGCGAATCAGCGCCTGCCCAAGGGCATTTCCGCCGCCCAGTAACATAAGGCGCATTCGCATAGAGTCAGCAGGCCCAGTCTGATGGGAAACATGGCGATGGCGGCGGCGCGGCTGGCGCCGCCGCCGGTCATTGCCGGAATCGTTGCATTTTGCGGGTTTAGTGCGCAACCGTCACCCGCAAAGTGTAGATCCCCCCGGTTTTGTGGTGCGGCGGCAGGCCCCACCGCCAGCAGGCTGGCTCCCACAAGGGACGGGCGTCGTCCCCCCGAAAACCTGTGGGAGCCTGCCGGCGATCGGTGTCGCCGAAGATCTCCAGCGGTACTTGCATCTTCGAACGCCCGCCCGCATAACTGGCCCCATGAATCTGCCCCTCCCCGCCGACAGCGCCCTGGCAGGCTTTCATCCCGCCGTCAGCGCCTGGTTCGCCAGCACCTTCCCGACGGTCACCGCCGCCCAGGCCCGCGCGTGGCCGCTGATCCGCCAGCGCCGTTCGACCCTGATCGCGGCGCCCACCGGCTCCGGCAAGACCCTCACCGCCTTCCTCGCCGTGCTCGACGACCTCGTGCGCCGTGGCCTGGAAAACCCGGACGGGCTGCCGGACGCGACCCTGGTGGTCTACGTGTCGCCGCTCAAGGCGTTGTCCAACGACATCCGCATCAACCTGCAGGATCCGCTCGCGGGCATCACCGAGCAATTGCGCCGGATGGACCTGCCGGCGCTGGAGATCACCACCGCCGTGCGCACCGGCGACACTCCGCAGAACGACCGCGCCGCGATGCGCAAGCGCGCGCCGCACATTCTGGTGACCACCCCCGAATCGCTTTACGTGCTGCTCGGCTCGGAGTCCGGGCGGCAGATGCTCGGCACCGTGCGCACGGTGATCGTCGATGAGATCCACGCCATGGCCGCGAGCAAGCGCGGCAGCCACCTGGCCCTGAGCCTTGAGCGTTTGCAGGCCTTGTGTCCGGAGCCGCTGTTGCGCATCGGCCTGTCGGCCACCCAAACGCCCATCGAGACGGTGGCGCGGTTCCTGGCCGGCCATGGCCGCCCCTGCGAGATCATCGACATCGGCCACGCCCGGCCGAGGGACCTGGGCATCGAGGTGCCGCCCGTGCCGCTGTCGGCCGTGATGGCCAACGACGTCTGGGAACTGGTCTACGAGCGCCTCGCCACGTTGGTGCGCGAACACCGCACCACCCTGGTGTTCGTCAACACCCGGCGCCTGGCCGAACGCCTGAGCCGGCACTTGAGCGAGCGTCTGGGCAAGGACGCGGTGGCGGCGCACCACGGCAGCCTGGCCAAGGAATCGCGGCTGGAGGCCGAACAGCGGCTCAAGCGCGGCGAGCTGCGCGTGCTGGTGGCCACCGCCGCGCTGGAGCTGGGCATCGACATCGGCGAGGTCGACTTGGTGTGCCAGATCGCCTCGCCGCGCTCGATCGCCGCGTTCCTGCAAAGGGTCGGGCGTTCCGGGCACCAGGTCGGCGGCACGCCCAAGGGCCGGCTGTTCGCCACCTCCCGCGACGACCTGATCGAATGCGCGGCCCTGCTCGACTGCGTGCGCCGGGGCGAACTCGACCGTCTGCATATCCCCGAAGCGCCGCTGGACGTGCTGGCGCAGCAGATCGTCGCCGAAGTCAGTTGCCGGGAATGGGACGAAGCCTCGCTGCTGACGCTGCTGCGCCAGGCCGAACCCTATGCCGGCCTCGACGACAAGCACTATCAGGCGCTGCTGACGATGCTCGCCGAAGGCTACAACGGCCGCCAGGGCATCCGCAGCGCCTACCTGCACCGCGACGCCGTCGGCCGCACCCTGCGCGGCCGGCGCGGCGCGCGGCTGACCGCCGTGACCAGCGGCGGCACCATCCCGGACAACGCCGACTACAGCGTGCTGCTGGAGCCCCAGGGCCTGAATGTCGGCAGCGTCAACGAAGATTTCGCCGTGGAGAGCATCGCCGGCGATGTGTTCCAGCTCGGCAACACGTCCTACCGCATCCTGCGGGTGGAGACCGGCAAGCTGCGGGTCGAGGACGCCCAGGGCCAGCCGCCGACCATCCCGTTCTGGCTCGGCGAAGCGCCGGGACGCAGCGCCGAACTGTCGGCGGCGGTGGCCCGCCTGCACGCGCAGCTCGACGCCTTGCTCGGCGCCCACCCTGGCGACCTGCAACCGACCCTCGACTGGCTGACCGCGACCCTCGGCCTGAACCCCGAAAGCGCCGAGCAACTGGTGGACTACTTGGCCCGCGCCCGCCAATCCTTCGGCGCCCTGCCCTCCCAGGACACGCTGCTGATGGAGCGCTTCTTCGACGAGTCCGGCGGCACCCAACTGATCATCCACTCGCCGTTCGGCAGCCGCATCAACCGCGCCTGGGGCCTGGCCCTGCGCAAGCGTTTCTGCCGTACCTTCAACTTCGAGCTGCAGGCGGCCGCCAGCGAAGACGCCATCGTGCTGTCGCTGTCCACCAGCCACAGCTTCACCCTCGACGACGTCTGGCGTTACCTGCGCAGCGACAGCGCCGAACACGTGCTGATCCAGGCGCTGCTGGACGCACCGCTGTTCGGCGTGCGCTGGCGCTGGAACGCCGGGGTGGCGCTGGCCTTGCCGCGCTTCGTCGGCGGGCGCAAGGTCGCGCCGCAGCTGCAGCGGATGAAAAGCGAAGACCTGATCGCCAGCGTGTTTCCCGACCAGATCGCCTGCCTTGAGAACCTCGCCGGCGAGCGTGAGATCCCGGACCATCCGCTGGTCGAGCAGACGATCGACGACTGCCTGCACGAAGCGATGGACACCGAAGGCTGGCTCGCCCTGCTGCGGCGCATCGAGCGCGGCGACGTGCGCCTGGTCAGCCGCGACCTGCCGGCGCCCTCGCCGCTGGCCGCCGAGATCCTCAGCGCCCGCCCCTACACCTTCCTCGATGACGCACCGCTGGAGGAGCGCCGCACCCAGGCGGTGCTCAACCGCCGCTGGAGCGATCCGCAGTCCACCGACGACCTCGGCGCCCTCGACGCCGAGGCGATTGCCGCCGTCGCGCAAGAGGCCTGGCCGGCACCGGGCAACCTCGACGAAATGCACGAAGCGCTGATGAGCCTGGCCTGCGTCAGCGACCGCGAGGCCCAGGCCGATCCACGCTGGCCGCAATGGCTGGAGGCATTGGCCGACAGCGGACGCGCCTGCCGTTTGCGGATCGGTGCACAGCAGGAACTGTGGCTGGCGCGGGAACGCCTCGCTTGTCTGCTGGCGCTTTATCCACAGGCCGAACGGCATCCGGCGCTGGAGCCGCTGCCCGGCTTCGACGAAGCCTGGACGGCCGATGACGCGCTGGTCGAGGTGATCCGCGCCCGGCTCGGCGGCTTCGGCCCGTTGCCGGTGGAGGCCATCGGCGAACCGCTGGCGCAGCCGGCCTCGCTCATCCGGCAGGCCCTGGCCCGGCTGGAGCACGAGGGCTATGTGCTGCGTGGCCGTTTCACCCCGGGGCTGGACGTCGAAGAGTGGTGCGAGCGGCACCTGCTGGCGCGGATCCATCGCTACACGGTCAAGCGCCTGCGCCGGGAAATCGAACCGGTGACGCTGCAGGACTTCATGCGCTTCCTGTTCGACTGGCAGCACCTGTCCGCCGCCACCCAAGGCCAGGGCAACGCCGTGCTGCCGGCCATCGTCGCCCAGTTCGAAGGCTACCCGGCGGCCGCGTCGGCCTGGGACAGCGACCTGCTGCCGGCCAGGCTCAAGGACTATTCGCCGGGCTGGCTGGACGAGCTGTGCCGCAGCGGCAAACAGGTGTGGATGCGCCTGAACGCCCGACCGGCCTCGGGCGCCAGCGCCCTGCGCAGCACGCCGGTGGTGCTGCTGCCGCGCAGCCGGGTGGGGCTGTGGAGCGGGCTGACCGAGCAGACGCCGAGCGATGAACTGTCGCCCAAAGCCCAAAAAGTGTTCGAGGCCCTGAGCCTGCACGGCGCGCTGTTTTTCGACGAACTGATCCACGAAGCGCACCTGCTGCGTTCGGAACTGGAGATCGCCTTGCAGGAACTGGTGGGCGCGGGCCTGGTGAACGCCGACAGCTTTGCCGGTCTGCGGGCGCTGACCGCTCCGGCCGGCAAACGCCCGCAACGCAGCCACCGGCGCGGGCGCGGCGCCTTCGCCGGCGGCATGGACGATGCCGGACGCTGGGCCCTGCTGCGGCGCGGCGCGCCTGTGGATAAACCCAAAGCCCTGGAACACATCGCCATGACCCTGCTGCGCCGCTACGGCGTGGTGTTCTGGCGCTTGCTGGAGCGCGAAGCGGACTGGCTGCCGAGCTGGCGCGAGCTGCTCCACACCTTTCATCGCCTGGAGGCCCGGGGCGAAATCCGTGGCGGGCGCTTCGTCAGCGGCCTGGCGGGCGAGCAGTTCGCCCTGCCTGAAGCGATCCCGCTGCTGCGCGAGGTCCGCCGCCGGCCCCACGACGGCAGCCTGGTGGCGGTGTGCGGGGTCGACCCGCTGAACCTGGCCGGTACCCTGTTGCCGGGCGCGAAAGTGCCGGCGCTGGCGGGCAACCGGCTGGTGTACCGAGACGGCGTGCCAGCCGCCGCCGAGATCGCAGGCAAACAGCAGTACTGGCTGGAGCTGGCGCCGGACGACATGACGGCGCTGCGCAACAAACTGATCCAGCACCGCTAGAAACGCCCGGTCACGGGGTGCGCCGGGATCTTTGCTTCGCCGGCAAATATCAAATGCCCGCCCCTGTATTTTTCCGCAAGGCCCCAACCCCGACACTGCGCTCCATCCAATTCCCTACCGGAGTGCAGTCATGCCCATTGCCTTGCTCGCGCTGACGCTCAGCGCATTCGCCATCGGGACGACCGAGTTCGTCATCGTCGGCCTGCTTCCCACCATCGGCGCCGACCTGGGCGTCAGCCTGCCGTCCGCCGGGCTGCTGGTCAGCCTGTACGCGCTCGGGGTCGCCGTCGGCGCTCCGGTGCTCACCGCCCTCACCGGCAAAGTCCCGCGCAAGCTGTTGCTGCTGTCGTTGATGGTGCTGTTCACCCTCGGCAACCTGCTGGCCTGGCTGGCGCCGACCTATGAGTCGCTGGTGCTGGCGCGGATCGTCACCGGCCTGGCCCACGGGGTGTTCTTCTCCATCGGCTCGACCATCGCCACCAGCCTGGTGCCCAAGGAAAAGGCCGCCAGCGCGATCGCGGTGATGTTCACCGGCCTGACCGTGGCGCTGGTCACCGGAGTGCCGCTGGGCACGTTCATCGGCCAGCATTTCGGTTGGCGCGAAACCTTCCTCGCCGTGTCGGCGCTGGGCGTGGTCGCGTTCATCGGCAGCCTGCTGTACGTGCCCAAGTCCATCGCCCACAGCCAACCGGCGTCGCTGGTGCAGCAGTTGCAGGTGCTCAAGCAGCCGCGCCTGCTGCTGGTGTACGCCATGACCGCCATCGGCTACGGCGGCTCGTTCATCGCCTTCACCTTTCTGGCGCCGATCCTTCAGGACATCTCCGGCTTCAGCGCCGGGGCGGTCAGCCTGGTGCTGCTGGTGTACGGCGTGTCCGTCGCGGCGGGCAACCTCTGGGGCGGCCGTCTGGCGGACCGGCGCGGGCCCATCGGCGCCCTGAAGATCATCTTCGCCCTGCTCGCCGCCGTGCTGTTCGCCCTGACCTTCACCGCCGCCAACCCATGGCTGGCCCTGGCCACCGTGCTGGTGTGGGGCGCCGTCGCGTTCGGCAACGTGCCGGGCCTGCAGGTGTACGTGGTGCGCCAGGCCGAGCATCACACGCCACGGGCGGTGGACGTGGCGTCGGGGCTGAACATCGCCGCGTTCAACCTGGGAATCGCCGGCGGGGCGTGGGGCGGCGGGCTGATCGTCGAACACCTGGGCCTGATCCACACCGCATGGATCGGCGGCCTGGTGGTGCTGGCGGCCCTGGCGCTGACGGCGTGGAGCGGTCGGCTGGATCGCCTGGGGCCGGTGCAGGCCGAGCCGACGGCGGGCCGCGTGGTCATCGGGCACTGAGTTCTCCCGGCTGCTGTTTGCCGGCGATGACGAGCGGTCTGAGGCATTGAGGCCCGACCAGCCGCCGTCATCGCGGGCAAGTCGAGTCGTCGCACCGCCGCTCCCACAGGAATTGCGGGGGGCAGCTGAACCTGTGGGAGCCAGCCTGCTGGCGATGTTGCCAGCGAAGGCCCCCCAGGGGCGTCCTACCGCCCGTAGCCCCGCCGAAACTTTCCCGTCATGACGCCAGTCCTCCACAGACAGGGCCTGCAAACGGCCTTCGGACGGGAGGACGGCATGGCGGCGAATCCAATCGAATACCCAAGGCATCGCGGGGTGCGGCCATGAGCATCCCTGAGCCGATCGGCGTCACCGACGAGCAGGCCACGGTGTCCGTCACCACGTGCCGGTTCACGGTGCTCACCGTCAACACCCACAAGGGTTTCACCGCGCTGAACCGGCGCTTCATCCTGCCGGAGCTGCGCGAAGCGGTGCGCAGCGTGTCCGCCGACGTGGTGTTTCTGCAGGAAGTCCACGGCACCCATGAACACCACCCCAAGCGCTTCGCCGACTGGCCGACCATGCCGCAGTACGAGTTCCTCGCCGACAGCCTGTGGCCGCAGTTCGCCTACGGGCGCAACGCGGTGTACCCGGAGGGCGACCACGGCAATGCGCTGCTGTCGAAATTCCAGATCGTGCGCCATGACAACCTCGACGTGTCGATCAGCGGCCACGAGAACCGCGGGCTGCTGCATTGCGTGCTGCGCCTGCCGGGGGACGACCGTGAACTGCATGCGTTCTGCGTGCACCTGGGCCTGCGCGAAAGCCACCGCACCCGCCAGTTGATGCGGCTCGCCGAATACCTGGCCGGACTGCCCGACGACGCGCCGGTGATCGTCGCCGGCGACTTCAACGACTGGCGCCAGCAGGCCGATGCGCTGCTCGGGCCCTGTGGCCTGCGCGAGGTGTTCGCCGAGCGCCACGGCAAACCCGCACGCAGTTTTCCCGCCCGCCTGCCGGCGCTGCGCCTGGACCGCATCTACGTGCGCAACCTGAAGGCCAGCCGCCCACAAGTGCTGGCCAACCGGCCCTGGTCACATCTGTCCGACCATGTGCCGCTGTCCGTGGAGATCGAAGCATGAGCAGCGCACCGCTGGAGAAATCCACACTTGCGTCCCTGCCCGCCGCCCCGGTGCGCGAGCCCGGCGCCGTCGAGGTCGACTACGGCTGGCAAGGCAACAATCGGGTCGAACTGCTGGTGAACGGCGAAGCCTACTTCCCCCGGGTGTTCGCCGCGTTGCGCGGGGCTCAGAGCGAAATCCTGCTGGAGACGTTCATCGTGTTCGAGGACAAGGTCGGCCTCGAACTGCAGCAGATCCTCATCGACGCCGCCCGGCGCGGTGTGCGCACCACCGTCAATTTCGACGGGTTCGGCTGCGGCGAGTTGAGCGCCGGCTACCTCGCGGCGCTCAGCGAGGCCGGCGTGCACCTGCAGATCTTCGACCCGGCGCCCAAGCGCCTGGGCATCCGCACCAACTGGTTCCGGCGCCTGCACCGCAAGATCGTGGTGGTCGACGGCCAAATCGCGTTCATGGGCGGGATCAACTTCTCCGGCGACCACCTGGCGGACTTCGGCCCCGAAGCCAAGCAGGACTATTCGGTGCAGATCCAGGGGCCGGCGGTGGCCGACATCCACCACTTCGCCCTGCTGCAGAGCGGCCGCCCGGGCCGGGCGCGGTTCTGGTGGCTGCGCCGCCGCGACCGCCGGGCGCAACTGGCCCTGGACGGGCACGACGGCCAGGTGCGCCTGGTGTTCCGCGACAACGACCGGCACCCCCGCGACATCGAAGACGTGTACTTGCAGGTGCTGCGCAGCGCCCGGCGCCGGGTGGTGATCGCCAACGCGTACTTCTTCCCCGGCTACCGGCTGCTGCGCGAGATCCGCAATGCAGCCCGGCGCGGCGTCGAGGTGCGGCTGATCCTCCAGGGCCAGCCGGACATGCAAGTGGCCAAACTCGCCGCACGCCTGACCTACGACTACCTGCTGCGGGCCGGGGTGCAGATCCACGAGTACTGCGAGCGCCCGTTGCACGGCAAGGTCGCACTGGCGGACGAGGACTGGAGCACCGTCGGATCGAGCAACCTCGACCCGTTGAGCCTGTCGCTGAACCTGGAGGCCAACGTGCTGATCCGCGACCGCACGTTCAACCGCGAACTGCACGAGCACCTGGAACAGCTCAGCCGCGACCACTGCCGGGCGGTCGATCCCGCCAGCGTGCCGCGCGGGCGGCTCTGGCGCATGACCGTGGGCTTGCTGGTGTTCCACTTCCTGCGCCACTTCCCGGCCATGGCCGGTTGGCTGCCGGCGCACAAGCCCAGGTTGGCGCCGTTCACCCACACACCCGGCAGCGAAATCCGATGAGCCGCCCGACTGCCGAAGCGGCGCATCCGGCAGCGCCGGCCCGCTCCCGCTGGCACCGCTGGAAGCGCCCGCTGACGCTGCTGTTCTTCCTGGCGCTGATCGTGCTGCTGACGATGTTCGCCAGCCGCATCGAATGGGCCGAGGTGCTGCAGACCCTGGCCGACTTCAAGGCCCGCACGCTGCTCATCGCCTCCAGCCTGACGCTGCTGAGCTTTCTGGTGTACGCCAGTTTCGACCTGATCGGCCGCACCTACATCCGCCAGGACCTGACCTGGAAACAGATCCTGCCGGTGGGCCTGATCAGCTACGCCTTCAACCTCAACCTCAGCGCCTGGGTCGGCGGCATCGCCATGCGCTACCGGCTGTACTCGCGGCTGGGCGTCAGCAAGGGCAACATCGCCAAGATCCTCGGCCTGAGCCTGGCCACCAACTGGTTCGGCTACATGACCATCGCCGGCGTCGTGTTCAGCAGCGGTCTGGTGAGCATGCCGCCGGGCTGGAAACTGAGCAGCGATGCGCTGCAAGGGGTGGGCGCCCTGCTGTTGCTGGCCAGCACCGGCTACCTGGCGGCGTGCCGGTTCTCCCGGCGCCGGGAATGGTCGGTGCGGGGCGTGGAAATCAACTTGCCGTCGCTGCGCATGGCGGGGCTGCAACTGCTTCTGGGCGCCTTCAACTGGTCGCTGATGGCGGCGGTGATCTTCACCCTGCTGCCGGGCAAGCTCGACTATCCGCTGGTGCTGGGGGTGCTGCTGATCAGCGCGATCGCCGGGGTCGTCACCCACATTCCGGCGGGGCTTGGCGTGCTGGAGGCGGTGTTCGTCGCCCTGCTCCAGCACGAGGCGTCGCGGGGCAGCCTGGTGGCGGGGCTGCTGGCGTACCGGGCGATCTATTTCCTGCTGCCGCTGCTGATCACGGTGGTGATGTACCTGGTGGTGGAGGCCAAGGCCAAGGCGCTGCGGATCGAGAGAAAGGCCTCCTGAGGACGGCGTCATCGTTCCGAGGAAGCCAGCCTGCCGGCGATGGCGCCAGCAGGCATTACGCCTGATTCAGCGGGACTGGATGATGCTCAGCCGCTCACCCACCACCATCTCGGTGATCCAGTCGACCAGGATCGAGGTGTAGGCCTGCTGCGACACCGGATCGCTCAGCCCGTGGTCGGCGCCGTCGATGATGCGGTGGGTCAGCGAATGGGTCTGCTGGCACGCGGCGCGGTAACTCATGATCGTGGCGTGGGGCACGTAGTCGTCGGTCTCCGACTGCACCAGCAGCACATCCCCGGTGAACTGCGAACAGGCGTGCAGCGCCCGGTTGCTGCCGGCCGGCACCAACGTGGCGCGGTAGTCGCGCAGGTCGGCCTTGTCCAAGTCACGCTTGGGCAGGTGCCACTGCTCGTCGCGGTACAGCGCCGGCACCCGCAGCGCCAGCCAGCGCACCGGGCGCAGCGAGGTGAGGATCGCCGCCAGGTAACCGCCGTAGCTGGTGCCGACCACGGCGATGGCCGAGGTGTCGAGCGCCGGGTGGGCCAGCAGTCGGTCGTAGGCCGCGATCAAGTCGCGCAGGTTGTCTTCGCGGGTGACCCGGCTCAAGGGGATGCCGGTGCCGCCGGTGTGGCCGCGCAGGTCGAAGGTCAGGCACACGCAGCCCAGCCCCGCGATGCCCTTGGCCCGTTCCAGGTCACGCTCCTGGCTGCCGCCCCAACCGTGCACGAACAGCACGCCGGGCACCTTGGATTTGGGACTGAGGAACGTCCCGCTCATCTGTTCGTCGTCAATGTCGATTTGAATGCTTTCGCTTCTGGCCGTCATAGGCGTTGACCGTCACGTATTTGAGGAGGAAACCGCTGTGCTCCGCCGGCCCCCGGTAGACCTCGATGGCGTCCGCCGGCAGGGCCTGGTCGGTGTAGGTTTCCACGGATGAGACATACACCGCCGGCATCTGCGGATCGTTGATGAAACACTGCAGCGCCGCGACTTCAGCGCTGCTCGCGCCGCCCATGCGCCAGGATTGCTCCAGCACGCCGCTGCGCGGCTTGCCGGCGCTGTCCAGGCCTTGGGCGATGTCGTAGTTGCGACGCGAGGCGTAGAAGCGCGGGTACGCCTCATCGGCGGCGCGGTCGAACACCTGGGCCTGGCCGACGGCCAGCCGCACGTCATCTGCCAGATCCAGCGCCAGCAGGGCTTCGTAGCCGCCGCGCACCGCCAGCAGGTTCGAGCCGCCGTAGACGGCTTCGCCTGACGCGTCTTCGGTCAAGTACTGATCGCCGCAGTAACTGAGCACCGTATCGCCGATGAACGACTGGCCGACGCTGTGGGTGACCACCTCGCTCAAGTCCTGCTCCAGCACCACGCCGTCGCCGAACAGCGTTGCGGCGTCCGGCCGGGCGAGGACTTCGTCGAGGGCGTCGAGGCTGGCGATCACCTCCTGTCCCCGTCCGGCGCAGGCGTGGATCGGCTTGAGGCGGATCGGCCCGCCGTACAGCAGGTGCTCGGCGGCGGGCCGCGCATCTTCGAGGGCGAACACGCTCAGGCCGTCGAGCACGACCGTGCGCACCCGCTCGGAAAACAGCGGCGACCACCCCGCCGGCGCATGGGCCTGATGGCTGCGCAGTCCGTGGCTGATGGCTTTGGTGCAGATGAAATCGTGCTCGACGTAGCCGCCCCATAGGTCGTCCGGGCCGTGGATGCCCAGGTTCCGAGCCGCCTCAGAGCCGACGACAGTCTGGGTCGGCAGCAGGTAAAGGTCGCGGCCACGGTGCCTGGCCGGATCGAAGGCGCCGCCGAACTTCAGCCCGAGTATCTGCGCCAGCCAACGGGCCAGCGCGGTGTTGGTCTGCACCTCATGCTGCGGCGCATCGGGCCGCACCGAATGAGCGACCACCAGTTTCCTGCGGGATGTCGGGGCCATGGGCTCCCCTTCCGGCGGTTCGATGGATTCAGTCGGAAGCGGTGCAGGGATCAGGCCAGGTGCCGCCCTCGAAAAAAACCAACGGATTCAGGCGCCCGCCCATGGGCTGATGGCGCTGCGCCTGTCGCATTTTGCACGACTCGCCGAAAGTGCACGGCATTCTGCACGAAGGGTCACACAGCCTATTCGTTCCACAGAAGAGACCGCGCCGCATTCACGACGTGTTCGATTCGCTGAGCATCCGCATTCCATCCAGCCTGCATGACCGTATCCTCACTGGGCACGCCGGCATCTTTGCTCATCATCCGAGAGAGCCACCGCGGCACATCGGGGTGACCGATCTGATCGGACAGCAGTTTCACCTGCAACAGTTCGAGGTTCTTGGGATCCGTCTCCCGCTCGACCAGCGTGTCGATTATTCGGGTACGCAACCGCTGCCCCTCGATGCCCGGCGTATCCGAGTCTTCCCCGGTGCAGGCGTAAAGGATTTTTCGCCGCGCATTCACGTCTTCCGAGAGCAGGACTCGCTCAGCGAGCTCAAACACGCCGGGCCATGTCGCGTCGTGATCGATCGCTTCGCGAATGAAGCTCTCAAGGATCCGCGCCACCGGATTCGCGGTTTCGGGCAACCGCACAAGCACTTGCGTGAAAAGCGGCGCCAGCACGGCGAAACGGGCACCGATCTGTTCAGGCTTGCCCAGCCCGTAATGAAATCCGCTCAAGGCCTGCACTTCGGCTTCGCGCTGCAGCACCCGCTCGAACACACGCTCGGCGAATGCCTGGAACTGCGTGCCCGAATAACTCAGGCACACGGCCACATCGACATCAGCCAAACCCGGTGCGTTGATCAGTTTCCACACCGACGCCGCATCGCCTCCTCGCGCCAGCATGCGCAGACAGGTGGTGCGCAGCTCGGGATCGTCCGTTGCCTCCATCAACCCCGATGCGGCCTGCGCGATTTCCGGGGGGACCGGCAGTGCTGACAGGCCCCGGGCCAGCGCCTGCTTGTGCCTCACCCCAAACAGGGCCGAAGCCTGCACTTGCGCCATCAGGCCGAGCACTTGCCCGGCGTATTCTCTGGCGAGCATTTCCATCATGTCCGCGCTTTCCTTGCCCTCTGACTGCGTCAAAGCCTGGAGCGCTGCCCAGATGCAGGTCTCGGCGCCGAGAAAGAACAGCCCCCGGGCGAGGTGCCCGAGGTTGGCCTCGTCGTAATCCCCGAAGGCCGCCTCCGAGTCGAAGCGCTCAATCAGAAAACGCCAGGCATCGGACTGCGGTTCCCGCACGGCGGCCAGCATCCGCTCGCGCCAGGGCGTCACACGGAAGTTCGGCTCCCGGTCAATCCGTCTCCAATGCCTCTGGCGCCACTCACTTCCCGTCTCTGTCTTCGCCAGCGTCCAGAGCAGACGAACCCGTTGTTCGGCGCTCCATCGCCCTGATGCCATCAAGTCAAGCAATGCGTTGTCGGACTCAAGCAGCATCAGGATGCTGTTGCCTGTGTAGCCCTCACCCAGCTTCGTCGCCAAAGGCTCCAGCGAGCGCCAATCGGACAACGCCTCAAATGTCGAACAGACCAGGCTGCGGGCGATGCCGAAGCGCTCATGCCCGGCGTACTCGACCAGGTGCTCAAGTTGTTCGATGGCCCGACCCGCATCGCGCCGGGCCAGGTCAGCCAGGGCAAAGCGCAAGGCGCCCACCTTCAGGGGGAACGCCTTGACCCGATCCAGCCCGGCGATGGTTTGCGGCACATCCACATGGTGCCCCTGAAGGCGCTCCGAGATCTCGTCCGGCTCGATGCGGAACACACCTTGGTTCTGGACAATGAAGTTGGCCCGCTTGAGGGCCTCATAGGCTGAGGGGTCGAAGCCGGGCATGCCAAACACTTCTTGCTTGGCCAGCACCCCTTGCTCCGAATTCGCCAAGGCCCGCGAAAGGCGCTCGACAAACAGGCTCAACTGTTCCTCCAGGATCGTGTGTTCATTGATCACCTGACTCATGCGATGTTCGATGAAACGATCGAAGATCTGCGTCTGCTCAAGCTCAACGTCACTGCGCGCGCGGATCTGCGCACAGAACGACATCATGCTCGGATGCCGGTAGCGCGCGAGTCCGACATCCCCCAACAGAACGGCGGCGGCGAAAGCCTCCTCCTTGGAGAATTCCTGGAGCCGGATTTGCCAGCCCCCCTTCTGCGGTCGATAGACCAACGAAGAAAGCTCCAGCGGGGCCTTCAGGCGATCCATCGTTTCCTGACGCCCGGTCAGCACCAGTTGCAGTTGCGATTGGGTCAGTTGCGCCAGGCTGGCGTCCATCCATTGGCTCAGATGCCCGCTGAACGAAGACGCCCGGTCCAGGCCATCGATGATCACCAGCAGCGGCGTGTGCTTGAGCCACTGCGCCAGCTCGGGCGCTTGCAGCGGATAACCGCCGTGCTCTTGGACATACCCGACGATGAGCCGGCTCAGACTGTCATTCAGGCTCGCATCGCCGACCGCCAGGCTTTCCGCCCCGATCAGCAGGGTCGGCCGTTTCGTCACGGTTCGGCCGCGTTGCGCGCACCAGGAAGTTTTCCCCTGACCCGAGCCGCCCACGATCACCATCAAGGAGCTGGGCGCCTCGCAGAACTGTTCCAGGTGCCGATCCAGATCCACGCGCGGCACATAAAGATGGGGTATGAATTTCCCCAGCCCCAGCAATTGGTCGATCCGCTGCTCGGTCATGCCCCGGAGTATGTCTTCGAGCCGAACCTGCATCCCGGCCAACGACAACCGGTGATGGGACACATCGATGCGCTCGCGCCGCAGGATGTTCCAGAGTCCGGGACGATCCACGGACTTGCGGTTTTTTGCCATGTCGAGGCAGGTGACATTCAACAGGGTCCACGTTTGCGAAGCCTGCTGCGGATCGACGACCTGACGCAGTTTCTCTATCGCGTGATGCTGCTCCAGATCCAGGAGCGTGTCGAAGACCGACAGGTGGGTGCAGCCCAGAAACCCGCGAAAGCCCTCCTCGATGTCCGCATCCGTCTTTTTCAGTCTTTTCGACTCGTCGACGAAACAGGTTCTCAACCGCTTGAACGCCGCCCCCGTCGCCTCGCTGGTCACGCACCCTTCAAGCTTTGCGTCGCTGGCCAGATCGCGGCACGTGTTCAGCACTTGCTGCACGGCCACCCGTACCGTGCCCGACGCGGAGGAGTCCGTCGCGATGACCAGCCGATCTTCGGTGCGGGAGAAACCGTCGCTCCAGAACTGCCGGACCATCTGGTCCATCGCCTTTTTGAACTCAGGCCCCATCACCAGGCCGTGCTTGACCTGAATGTAGACCGAGCCTTCGGGCAGCAGCCGCAGCACCAGGTCGTCAACCTGCGTGGAGCTCTCACAGGTGATCGAGACAATGCTGTGCCGGTCGCTCAGTTTCCAGGGCAACGACGCCGCATGGCCCAGCAGCATCTCGACGGCGCACCATGCTCCGACCGAGCCGGCATAGACCGCCCCGCCGGTGCTGGCGGCGCCGCCGGCGGAACCTCGTGGGTTGCTGTCGGGAGAATCGTTCATGAACATCCTTGTCGGTATCGCCTGAGTCGGGGCCGATGGCCGTCAAGCACGGCCCGGTGATGGCGGCATGCTACCAAATCTCTTCCGGTAATCGCTCGGCGCCAGTCCGGTGATCTTCTTGAACGTGCCCCGGAACGCGCCGGGGTCCTGATACCCCACCGTCCACGCGATATGGTCGATGGTGCCGTTGGTGAATTCGAGCAGCTCCCGGGCCTTGCCCACCCGCAGGTGCTGGCAGTACTCGGTGGGTTTCAGGCCGGTGGCCGCGCGGAAACGGCGCAGGAAGGTGCGTTCCTCCAGGGCGGCGCGTTCGGCCATGGCCGCGAGCGACACATCGGTCGCACCGGTGCCTTGCAGCCAGTGCTGCACCTTGAGGATCGCCGCGTCGCCATGGTTGAGGATCGGCGCGAAGTTGCTGCCGCATTCGCTGGCGCTGTCGCTGTGTTCCACCACCAGGAACCGTGCGGTGGCGCTGGCGACGCTCGGCCCCAGCAACCGGTCGACCAGCCGCAGCCCCAGTTCCGACCAGGCCATCAGCCCGGCGGTGGTGATCAGGTCGCCGTCATCGACGATCGGCGTGTCGGCCTTGAGCTCGATGGCTGGATAACGTTCGGCGAACGCCTTGGCTGCCGTCCAGTGGGCGGTGGCGCGGCGGCCGTCCAGCAGGCCGCTTTCGGCCAGCAGCCAGGAGCCTACGCAGACACCGCCAAGCGTCGCGCCAGCCGCGTGTTGCTGCCGTATCCACGGCATCAGCCCGCCCGGCACCGTCGCCGCATCGAAGCCGCCGATGGAGGGAGGAATCGTCACCGCCACCAGCCCGGCATCCGGGCCGGGGCGGCTGTCGTAGACCCGCGCCGGCGCATGTTCGTCTGCCGCCCGCCAATGGCTGACCCGCAGCAGCGGGCGCTGCACGGTCTGATGTTCGGCGGCGATGGCGTCGGCCACCGCGAACAGGTCGGTCAGGCCATGCACCGCCGCCATCTGCGCGCCGGGGTAGATCAGCACCCCGAGCTCGACGACGGCCCTATCTGCGCCCATTGTCAGTTTTCCCCTGTGTAATGTCGGGGCGGCCAATCCTCGGAACGCGCCCCGTCGCCAATACTGAACCCACAGACACGCCAACCTTCGAGGACACACCCATGGCCAAGCAAGCGCTTATCCTAGTCGATATCCAGAACGACTACTTCCCCCAAGGCAAATGGACGCTGACCGGCGCCGACGCCGCCGCCGACAACGCCGCGCAATTGCTCGCTACGTTCCGCGAGACGGGCGACGCGGTGATCCACATCCGCCACGAATTCACCTCCGCCGACGCGCCGTTCTTCACCCCCGGCTCCGACGGCGCCAAGCTGCACCCCAAAGTGCTCAACCGCGCCGGCGAGCCGGTGGTGCTCAAGCATTTCGTCAATGCTTTCCGCGACACCGAACTGCAGGCGCTGCTCGACGGGCAAGGCATCAAGGAACTGGTGGTGGTCGGCAGCATGAGCCACATGTGCATCGACGGCATCACCCGGGCCGCCGCGGACCTGGGCTACGGTGTCACGGTGATCCACGACGCCTGCGCCACCCGCGACCTGGAGTTCAACGGCCTCACCGTGCCGGCCGACCACGTCCATGCCGCCTTCATGGCGTCGCTGGCCTTTGCCTACGCCAGCGTGGTGTCCACCGCCGAGTTCCTGTCGGCCAACCGCTGACCACTGTTTGAAACAACCGGAAAAACCTTGGCCCGCCCTGTTGCGGGCCTTCTTTCGTGCAGCGGAAAAAATCTCACGCGTGAGCCATTGATGGCACTTTGGATTGGCTGTAGTGTGGCTCACGCGTGAGATGTTCATAACGGAGTCATCGCCATGAAAAGCCGCTCCCCCGATGCGGAACCGAAAAGCCCGAAGGGAGTGCGCTCGACACCGTCCGCGAAGAAACCGTCGAGCTTCTACATGAAGCAGATGCGCGCGGGCCTGGCGGCCGCCGGTTATGTGAAACACGAAGCTTGGGTGCTTCCCGAGAACCGGGGCGTGCTCAAGCAAATGGAGCAACAGCTACGCCAACCGATTCTGGCTGGCTCATTCATGTCGGAGAATTACATGAGCGCAGGCAACAACTGGAACATCGATAGCCTCTACACCGCCTTCAAGGCGCTGGACGAGGTCGCTTCGCAGGAGATCACGCTGTCTCTGATCCAGAGCTCCGAACCCAGCCTCAAGCTGGAGATGAACGACTTCGGCGGCCTGCCGATTCACATCGCCATCGCCGGTGCGCAGATCATCGTCGATACCGTGCTGGTGGACATCGACTCGATCACCGACGTGCGCGCCTTCAACGACGCCGTGCTGCGCAGCCGGGAAATGTTCCCGCTGTCGTCCATCGGCATCGAGTCCATGCCCAACGGCCAGACCGTCTACAACATGTTCGGCGCCCTCAGCGCCGAGTCGAGCCTGACCAACGTGGTCACCGAGGTGAAGACCCTGGTCGACAACGTGCAGCGCGCCAGCGAAGCCTTCGCGCACTTCTTCAAGTAACCAACAGGGAAAATCCAATGACTCAGTCCATCTGGAGCAAGTTGTTCACCGCACTGCGCGGCGGCGCCAACGAAGTCGGCGAAGCGATCGTCGACCAGCAGGCCCTGCGCATCCTCGACCAGGAAATCCGCGATGCCGACAGCGCCCTGTCCAACGCCCGCCGCGAGCTGGTCACCATCATGGCCAAGCACAAGCTGTCCGCCGACCGCGTGAGCGAGTACGACGCCAAGATCAAGGACCTGGAAGCCAAGGCCGTGTCGGCCCTGAACGCCGGCCGCGAAGACCTGGCGCTGGAAGTGGCCGAAGCGATCTCGACCCTGACCAACGACCTCGACGCCGAGAAGAAGCAAAGCGACGAGTTCGGCACCTACGCCGAGAACATGCGCAAGGACATCAACAAGGCCGAGGCGCGGATCAAGAGCCTGCGCCAGCAAGTGGACATGGCCAAGGCCCGCGAAAGCGTGCAGAAGGCCCAGGTCAGCGCGTCCATCGCCAGCGGCGGCGCCAACGGCAAGCTGGAGACCGCCGTCGGTACGCTGAACCGTCTGCAGGCCAAGCAGCAACAGCGCGCCGCCGAGCTCAGCGCGGCGGACGAACTGGCCGATGCCTCGACCGGCAACGACCTGGACCGCAAGCTGCGCGAAGCCGGCATCACGCCGAACGAAGGCAGCGCCAACGCGATCCTTGAGCGCCTGAAGCAGAAGTCGGCCCAGTAAACCGCCTGCACCACCTGTGGGAGCGGGCTCGCTCCCACAGCGTTGCGCAAGATCCGGAACCGGCGGGAGCCCGCCTGCTGGCGATGGCGCCGGCGGAACCACCGCCTCAATCAGTCCCCCATCGGCAAATCCCTCTGCTCGTTCAGCCCGCAGCCCGGTACACTAGCCGCGTTTTTCGCTGACGATCACCTCCACCCGCCTCAAGGACAGTACCCATGGGATGGTTCAAAGACTTGCTGGGCACCAGCAACTGGCAGACGGCACCGCAAGCGTCCGGACCGTCAGACGGCCCGCTCGGCTTGGCGCAGGGCAAGGCAATCCGTTTCGATTCGACCCTGGGGCTTCTGCTCGACGGCAGCTCGTCGGTGCGGGTACCCGACGCCCAGGCGATCTGGAGCGCCGGCTGGATCGACCTCGGCCAGTCGAACAAGCTGCACCGCTACTACCTGGACAACGAAGATTTCTGGCTGCAGGTCCACGTGACCGGCGACGACCAGATCGAATCGGTGACGCTGTTCAACTACGTCGACTACGTGACCGTCAACAGCGACGCGGAACTGCAACGCCTGGCCGGCGCCCAGAGCCCCGTCGGCCTGCCGACCTACTCCCTCGACGGCGTGTCGTTCAGCCGTGAGTGGGGCACCGAACGCGGCCAGACCGAGCTGGTGCCGCTGACCGAACACGTCGCCAACCCGGACGAAACCTACACCATCGAACACCACTCGATGCTCTACGCCCGGGAAACCGGCCTGACCGAGCGTCGCGAACTGCTGCTGTTCTCCGTCGAACAGGACGAAGAAGGCACCGTCAGCCTGAGCACCTCGCTGGGCATCTCGCTGTACACCACCGACCTGAGCACCGTTTAAAAGGAAGTTTGCCATGCTGGAAGCGCTGTCCGTTTCCCTGAACAAGACCGCACTGGTCGGTTTCGTCGTCTACCTGATCGGCGCCGTGCTGCTGTTCATGCTGTTTCAGTTCGTCTACACCCGCATCACCCCGCACAAGGAATTCGAGCTGATCCGCGCCGGCAACAGCGCGGCGGCCATCGCCCTGTCCGGCGCGATCATCGGTTTCGCCATCCCGGCCAGCAACGTCATCGCCTACTCGATCAACCTCCTGGATTTCGTCCTCTGGGCGGTGATCGCCGCTGCCGTTCAACTGCTGGCGTTCCTGGCCACCGGCCTGGTGCTCAAGGGCACGTCCCAGCGCATCGCCAACGGCGAAATCGCCTCCGGCATTTATGTCGCCGCCGTGGCGATCAGCGTGGGCATGCTCAACGCTGCGTGCATGACACCGTCCAACTGACCGGCAGGGAGCCTGTGATGAAACGAAGCAAGTACGTCCAGATGTCCCTGGCCGCCTCGGTGGCGCTGGCCATCTCCGGCCAGGCAGGTGCGGTGGAGCAACCGCGCAGCTTCCAGAGCGTGGAACAGTGCGTGGATGCCGACGTGGCGGCGGACATCTGCTCGGATGCGTACGTCGCGGCCCTGGCCGAACACCGGCGCATCGCCCCGGCCTACGACGACAAGGCCGCCTGCGACGCGGACTTTGCCGCCGACTGGTGTCAGAAGAATTCCGCCGGCCGGTTCGTGCCCAAGCTCGGCGGCTTCAAGGTGCCGCGCAACGGCGAAGCGGTGCAGGATCTGGATGCGATCGCCGATGCGCCGATGCCGGCCGGCGAAGCCCAGGCCGCCCAAACGACCCATGTCACCCACTCGTCCGGCGGCTCGGGCAACGGTTTCCTCACCGGCCTGCTGATCGGCAATGCGTTGAGCAACAGCCGTTCGACCTACAGCCCGCCGCCGGTCTACCGCGAACGCAACACGCGCCAGACCTATGACACCTCGACGCTGAACCGGCGGATCGAATCGGCGCCGGCCAGAAGCCGGCAGGACTACGACAGCGACTACCGCAAACCGGTCAACGTGGCCTCGGCCACCTCCCGCGGCGGCTTCGGCAGTCAGTCCAGCGCCCGCAGCGGGTGGGGCGGATGGGGTCGCTCGAGCAGCTGACCATGGAAAAGATCCTGTGCGCCGAGCGCCCCGACTGGAAACAGACGGCCGAAAGCCTCGGCTTTCTGTTCCACACCATCGACGATGAGCCTTACTGGGACGAAAGCGCCTACTACCGCTTCACCCTGGCGCAGATCGAAAACGACCTTGAGGACCCGACCGCCGAACTGCACGAGATGTGCATGGATCTGGTGGATCGGGTGGTGCACAGCGAAGAACTGCTGGATCGCCTGAGCATTCCCGCACCGTACTACGACATGATCCGAACGTCCTGGCTGGAAGGTCATCCGCATCTGTACGGGCGCATGGACTTCTCCTACAGCGGCAACGGCCCGGCGAAACTGCTGGAACTCAACTACGACACCCCCACCAGCCTGTACGAGGCGGCGGCGTTCCAGTGGGGCTGGCTGGAACAGGGCATCGCGCGCGGGACGCTGCCGGCGCGCGCCGACCAGTTCAACAGCATCGACACCCGGCTGCACGAGGCCTTCGCCCATCTGCGGCTGAAACGGCCATTCTATTTCGCCTCGATGAAAGGTTCGGTCGAGGACAAGGGCACCACGGATTACCTGCGCCTGATCGCGGAAAAGGCCGGCATCGAATCGCGCCACATCGACATCGAAGACATCGGCCTGAGCGCCGACGGCCGCTTTGTCGACCTGGAGGATCGCTGGATCCCCCACCTGTTCAAGCTGCACGCCTGGGAATTCATCTTCCACGAACCGTTCGGCGCGGCGATCGCCCAGTGCGACACACAGTTCTTCGAGCCGGCGTGGAAGGCGATCCTCTCCAACAAGGGCGTCTTGCCGTTGCTGTGGGAAATGCACAACGGCCATCCCAACCTGCTGGCCGCCCACCTCGATCCGAACCCGGCCGCTGCGGTGCCCAAGGGCTGGGTGCGCAAGCCGTACTTCTCCCGGGAAGGCGCCAACATCGAACTGCAGACCGCTGAAGGCCTGACCGTCAAAGAGGACGGGCCCTACACCGATGCGCCGTTCATCCTGCAGGAACTCGCGCCTTTACCGAAGTTCGGCGACAGCTACACGCTGATCGGCTCCTGGGTGATCGGCGACCAGCCGGCGGGGATCGGCGTACGGGAAGACAACAGCCTGATCACCAAGGATTCGAGCCGGTTCCTGCCGCACCTGATCCTCGACTGAGCGGGCCTGCCATGTGGTGGTCTCATTGATGCCATCGCCAGCAGGCTGGCTCCCACACAGTGTTGTGGTGAACACAGATCGTGCATTCACCCCGAAACCCTGTGGGAGCCAGCCTGCTGGCGATGGCGACAGCCAAGGCACCGCCTCCCCCCAACGAAAAAGGCCCGTCGTGTTCAACGACGGGCCTTTTTCATTCAGCGCAGATGCAGCAGCGAATCAGAACGGAATGTCGTCATCGAAGCTGTCGAAGTCCGGAGCCGGCTGCGGTGCGGCCTGCTGCGGCGCCGGGCGCTGCTGCGGAGCCGACTGCTGAGGACGCGGAGCCTGCTGGCGCGGGGCCGATTGCTGGTAGTTGTTGCCGCCGCCCTGCTGGTAGTTGTTCTGGTCGCCCTGCTGCGGACGGCCACCCAGCAGCTGCATGGTGCCCTGCATGTCGACGATGATTTCGGTGGTGTAGCGCTTGATGCCGTCCTTTTCCCACTCGCGGGTCTGCAGCTTGCCTTCGATGTAGACCTGCGAACCTTTGCGCAGGTACTCACCGGCGATCTCGGCGACCTTGCCGAACATCGACACGCGGTGCCATTCGGTGCGCTCGACCTTCTGGCCGGTCTGCTTGTCGGTCCACTGCTCGCTGGTCGCCAGACTCAGGTTGGTCACGGCGTTACCGTTGGGCAGGTAGCGTACTTCGGGATCCTGGCCGCAAGTGCCGACCAAGATGACTTTGTTAACCCCACGGGCCATAACGTTCTCCTAGGCTTCGCAAGCCGCCTCGGCCGGGTTGTTCACCAGGCGTTCGAGGGTGGTGCGATCCACTAATTCTTTATCCAGTTTGATGTAGACCGCCGCTTCGTCGGCGACGATCACTGCATCTGTTACCCCTACGAGGGCCTTGAGGCGCTCGACCAGACCCGCTTCGCGGATCGCCTCGGGCGACAACGGCAAGCGCAGGCTCGTCACGTAGGGTGGTTCGCGCATGGTAACAGCAAAGGCCAGCCAAAGTGCAGCGAGGCCGGCACATCCGAGGAAGACAACCGACAGACCGCCATGCTGGAACAGCCAGCCGCCGAGGATCCCGCCCAGGGCGGAACCCAGGAACTGGCTGGTGGAGTACACGCCCATGGCCGTGCCCTTGCCGCCCGCCGGCGACACCTTGCTGATCAGCGACGGCAAGGACGCCTCCAGCAGGTTGAACGCGGTGAAGAACACCACCGTGCCGATCACCAGCGCCCGCAGGCTGTCGCCGAACTGCCAGAAGAATAGCTCAGTGAGCATCAGCGTCAGCACGGCGCCGAGCAAAACTCGTTTCATTTTGCGTCGCTTCTCGCCGTAGATGATGAACGGGATCATGGCGAAGAACGAGATCAGCAGCGCGGTGAGGTAGACCCACCAGTGCTGTTCCTTGGGCAGCCCGGCCTTTTCCACCAGGGCCAGGGGCAAGGCGACGAAGCTCGACATCAGCATCGCGTGCAGCACGAAGATGCCAAGGTCCAGGCGCAGCAGGTCCGGATGCTTGAGCGTCGGCAGCAGCGCCTGGCGGGCCACGCCGGACTCGCGGTGGCTCAACGGCCCGGTGGAGCGCGGCACCATGAACAGGATGATCGCGATGCCGACCAGCGCCATCGCGCCGGTGGCCAGGAACAGCCCGGACAGGCCGAACGCGCGGGTCAGCAGCGGCCCGACCACCATGGCCACGGCGAACGACAGGCCGATGGTCATGCCGATCATGGCCATGGCCTTGGTGCGGTGCTGTTCGCGGGTCAGGTCGGAGAGCAGCGCCATGACCGCTGCGGAAATCGCCCCGGCGCCCTGCAGGATCCGCCCGGCGATCACGCCCCAGATCGAATCAGCCTGGGCGGCCAGCACGCTGCCGAGGGCGAAGACCACCAGCCCCAGGTAGATCACCGGCCGGCGGCCGATGCGGTCGGAAATGATCCCGAACGGGATCTGGAAAAGCGCCTGGGTCAGGCCGTAAGCGCCGATCGCCAGCCCGATCAGGGCCGGGGTCGCTCCCGCCAGGTCCATGCCATAGGTCGCCAGCACCGGCAGCACCATGAACATGCCGAGCATACGGAAGGCGAACACCAGGGCCAGACCGCTCGCCGCGCGGGTCTCGCTGCCACTCATGCGTTCGCTGTGGGGATCGTGCATGGAAAAACCTCGTGTGAACCGGCGGCGATTCTACCAGTCCCACCGATTGACGGGATATATCGCGACGCTATGACGCGTGCAGATGAAATTCTCTTCATGCAAGGGAAAAATCCCTTCGCCCGATAGTGTGCATCCATCCAGTATTTAGCCTTATACTCCTGTGTTTTCGACGCCCGCCGAGCGAGGCCACTTTGGACAAGATCCTGATTCGTGGGGCCCGTACCCACAACCTGAAGAACATCGACCTGACCCTGCCGCGGGACAAGCTGATCGTCATCACCGGCCTGTCCGGATCCGGCAAGTCGTCCCTGGCCTTCGACACGCTGTACGCCGAAGGCCAGCGCCGCTATGTCGAGTCCCTGTCGGCCTACGCCCGGCAGTTCCTGTCGATGATGGAAAAACCCGACGTCGACACCATCGAAGGCCTGTCGCCGGCGATCTCCATCGAACAGAAGTCGACCTCGCACAACCCGCGCTCCACGGTCGGCACCATCACCGAAATCTACGACTACCTGCGCCTGCTCTACGCCCGTGTCGGCACGCCGCGCTGCCCGGACCACGACATCCCGCTGGAGGCGCAGACCGTCAGCCAGATGGTCGACCTGGTGCTGGCCGAGCCCGAAGGCAGCAAGCTGATGCTGCTGGCCCCGGTGATCCGCGAGCGCAAGGGCGAGCACTTGTCGGTGTTCGAAGAACTGCGCGCCCAGGGCTTCGTCCGGGCCCGGGTCAACGGCAAGCTCTTCGAGCTCGACGAGTTGCCGAAGCTGGACAAACAGAAGAAGCACACGATCGAAGTCGTGGTCGACCGCTTCAAGGTGCGCGCCGACCTGCAGCAGCGCCTGGCCGAGTCGTTCGAGACCGCACTGAAGCTGGCGGACGGCATCGCCCTGGTGGCGCCGATGGACGACGAACCGGGCGAGGAGATGATCTTCTCCGCGCGCTTCGCCTGCCCGGTCTGCGGCCACGCCATCAGCGAGCTGGAGCCGAA
Organism: Pseudomonas sp. R25(2017); assembly: GCF_002112565.1. Classification (NCBI taxonomy): domain Bacteria; kingdom Pseudomonadati; phylum Pseudomonadota; class Gammaproteobacteria; order Pseudomonadales; family Pseudomonadaceae; genus Pseudomonas; species Pseudomonas sp. R25(2017). The sequence continues at coordinate 38,961 of NZ_NEHZ01000021.1, read as the reverse complement.
GCTGTTCTCCTTCAACAACCCGGCCGGCGCCTGCCCGACCTGCGACGGCCTGGGCGTGAAGCAGTTCTTCGACATCAAGCGCCTGGTCAACGGCGAACTGACCCTGGCCGAAGGCGCCATCCGCGGCTGGGACCGGCGCAACGTCTATTACTTCCAGATGCTGGGTTCCCTGGCGTCCCATTACGGGTTCAGCCTGGAGCAGCCGTTCAACCAGCTGTCCGCCGAGCACCAGAAGTACATCCTGCACGGCAGCGGCTCGCAGAACGTCGACTTCAAGTACCTCAACGACCGCGGCGACATCGTCAAGCGCTCGCACCCGTTCGAAGGCATCGTGCCGAACCTGGAGCGCCGCTACCGCGAGACCGAGTCGGCCAGCGTGCGCGAGGAGCTCGCCAAGTTCCTCAGCACCCAGGCTTGCCCGGATTGCCGCGGCACCCGCCTGCGCCGCGAAGCGCGGCACGTGTGGGTCGGCGAGAAGACCCTGCCGGCGGTGACCAACCTGCCGATCGGCGACGCCTGCGACTATTTCGGCGACCTGAAGATGACCGGCCGCCGCGGCGAGATCGCCGACAAGATCCTCAAGGAGATCCGCGAGCGCCTGCAGTTCCTGGTCAACGTCGGCCTCGACTACCTGTCGCTGGACCGCAGCGCCGACACCCTGTCCGGCGGCGAGGCCCAGCGGATCCGCCTGGCCAGCCAGATCGGCGCGGGCCTGGTCGGCGTCCTGTACATCCTCGACGAACCCTCCATCGGCCTGCACCAGCGCGACAACGACCGCCTGCTGGGCACCCTCAAGCACCTGCGCGACATCGGCAACACGGTGATCGTGGTCGAGCACGACGAAGACGCGATCCGCCTGGCCGACTACGTGGTGGACATCGGCCCGGGCGCCGGCGTCCATGGCGGGCAGATCGTGGCCGAGGGTTCGCCGGACGAAGTCATGGCGCATCCGGAGTCCCTGACCGGCAAGTACCTGTCGGGCCGGGTCAAGATTGAAGTGCCGGCCAAGCGCACACCGCGCAACAAGAAGCAGGTGCTGTCGCTCAAGGGCGCCCGCGGCAACAACCTGCGCAACGTCGACCTGGAGATCCCGATCGGCCTGCTGACCTGCGTGACCGGCGTGTCCGGCTCGGGCAAATCGACGCTGATCAACAACACGCTGTTCCCGCTGAGCGCCACCGCGCTGAACGGCGCCACCACCCTGGAAGCGGCGCCGCACGACAGCATCAAGGGCCTGGATCACCTCGACAAGGTGGTCGACATCGACCAGAGCCCCATCGGCCGGACGCCGCGCTCCAACCCGGCGACCTACACCGGGCTGTTCACGCCGATCCGCGAACTGTTCGCCGGCGTCCCCGAGTCCCGCTCCCGGGGCTACGGGCCGGGGCGCTTCTCGTTCAACGTCAAGGGCGGGCGCTGCGAGGCCTGCCAGGGCGACGGCCTGATCAAGGTGGAGATGCACTTCCTGCCGGACATCTACGTGCCGTGCGACGTGTGCAAGAGCAAGCGCTACAACCGCGAGACCCTTGAGATCAAATACAAAGGCAAGAGCATCCACGAAACCCTCGAAATGACCATCGAGGAAGCGCGGGAGTTCTTCGACGCGGTGCCGGCCCTGGCGCGCAAGCTGCAGACGCTGATGGACGTGGGGCTGTCGTACATCAAGCTCGGACAGTCGGCGACGACCCTGTCCGGCGGCGAGGCGCAACGGGTCAAGCTGTCCCGCGAGCTGTCCAAGCGCGACACCGGCAAGACCCTGTACATCCTCGACGAGCCGACCACAGGCCTGCACTTCGCCGACATCCAGCAACTGCTCGACGTGCTCCATCGCCTGCGCGACCACGGCAACACCGTGGTGGTGATCGAGCACAACCTGGATGTGATCAAGACGGCCGACTGGCTGGTGGACCTGGGGCCGGAAGGCGGATCGAAGGGCGGACAGATCATCGCCACCGGCACGCCGGAAGAAGTCGCCGAGATGCCGCAGTCGCACACCGGCCACTACCTCAAACCGTTGCTGATCCGCGACCGGGCCTGATCCCCGGGCATGAAAAAGCCCCGGTCACCGTGAGGTGGCCGGGGCTTTTTTACATCGCAACCCTCAAGCGTGGGATTGCAGGTAGTTCTCGAGACCGATCAGCTTGATCAGGCCCAACTGCTTTTCGAGCCAGTAGGTGTGGTCTTCTTCGGTGTCGTTGAGCTGAACCCGCAGGATCTCGCGGCTGACGTAGTCCTTGTGCTGCTCGCAGAGTTCGATGCCTTTGCACAGCGCGGCGCGAACCTTGTACTCCAGGCGCAGATCCGCTTCGAGCATCTCCGGCACGGTGGTGCCGACATCCAGGTCATCCGGGCGCATGCGCGGCGTGCCTTCGAGCATCAGGATCCGGCGCATCAGCGCGTCTGCGTGACCGGCCTCTTCTTCCATCTCGTGGTTGATCCGTTCGTAGAGCTTGGTGAATCCCCAGTCCTCATACATCCGCGAGTGAACGAAATATTGGTCACGCGCGGCCAGTTCGCCGGTCAGCAACGTGTTGAGGTAATCGATAACGTCTGGGTGGCCTTGCATCGCCCTACATCTCCCTTCCTGAAAGTCTGTAGTTTGAACCAACCTGACTGGAAGGTCACCCGTTTCGCGCAATAAAAGCGAAGATATTCTTAGAAAACCAGCCTAAATAACGCAAAAACCGCCCTAATGAGGGCGGTTCTGCTTCTCGTTTAGACTTCGCTCAGCTGTACGTTGAGCAGCTTTGCGATCGCTTCTCCATACGCCGGGTCGGCCTTGAAGAAATGCTGCAGCTGGCGGTCGACGACATCGCTCGACACACCGGCCATTGCACCGGCGATGTTGCGGGTCAGCAACGCCTTCTGCTCGTCGCTCATCAGCCGGAACAGCGCACCGGCATGGCTGTAGTAGTCGGTGTCCTCACGGTGATCGTAGCGATCCGCAGCCCCGCTGAGGACCAATGCCGGCTCCGCATAATGCGGCGCTTGCTTCGGCGACTCCACGTAGCTGTTCGGCTCGTAGTTGGGCGCAGCCCCGCCATTGCTGCCGAAAGCCATGGAACCGTCTCGCTGATAGGTGTTCACCGGGCTGCGCGGCGCATTCACCGGCAGTTGCTGGTGATTGGTGCCGACACGATAGCGGTGCGCATCGGCGTAGGCGAACACGCGACCTTGCAGCATGCGATCCGGCGACAGGCCGACGCCGGGCACCATGTTGCTTGGGCCGAACGCCGCCTGCTCGACCTCGGCGAAGTAGTTCAGCGGGTTGCGGTTGAGCTCGAGCTCGCCGACCTCGATCAACGGAAACTCCTTCTGCGACCAGGTCTTGGTCACATCGAACGGGTTCTCGTAATGCGCGGAGGCCTGGGCCTCGGTCATGATCTGAATGCACACGCGCCATTTCGGGAAATCACCGCGCTCGATGGCTTCGAACAGGTCACGCTGGGCGTAATCAGGATCGGTGCCGGCCAAACGGGCCGCGTCCGCCGGCGCCAGGTTCTTGATGCCTTGCAGGGTCTTGTAGTGCCACTTCACCCAATGACGCTCGCCGTTGGCATTGATCAAGCTGTAGGTGTGGCTGCCGAAACCGTGCATGTGACGGTATCCGTCAGGAATGCCGCGGTCGGAAAACAGGATCGTGACCTGGTGCAGCGCCTCCGGGGAATGCGACCAGAAATCCCACATGGCCTGTGCACTTTTCAGGTTGCTCTGCGGCAGGCGCTTTTGGGTGTGGATGAAGTCCGGGAACTTCAATGGGTCGCGAATGAAGAACACCGGCGTGTTGTTGCCGACGATGTCCCAGTTGCCTTCCTCGGTGTAGAACTTCAACGCGAAGCCGCGGGGATCGCGCTCGGTGTCCGCCGATCCGCGTTCACCGCCGACAGTGGAGAAGCGCAGGAATGTCGGGGTTTGCTTGCCGACCGCCGAGAACAGACTGGCCCGGGTGTACTGGGTGATGTCACGCGTGACCGTGAAGGTACCGTAAGCCCCCGAGCCTTTGGCGTGCACACGACGCTCCGGAATGTTTTCGCGGTTGAAGTGGGCAAGCTTCTCGATCAGATGAAAGTCATCCAACAGCAATGGGCCGCGCGGCCCGGCGGAACGGGAGTTCTGGTTGTCGGCGACAGGTGCGCCACTGGCGGTCGTAAGCGTCTTGCTCTGGCTCATGCGATCTTCTTCCTCTGTCAGTCTGGAACTGCCGGCTAATCGGCTTGGTGGGGAGTATTGACCATCACTTTGATAGCTACAAATTCATAAACTCGCAGGCAGCAATAGATATTTTCAATTACAAATCCCACGCCATAGTGACAACGGAAAGCAGCCATTGGCTTGTACGCAAGACGCATTTCTTGCGGGCACAAAAAAACCGGGCACCAGGCCCGGTTTTCTTGTTTCAGACTGACGTCTTACTCAGCGGATACAGCTTCGCCGCCGACAGCGCGATCAACCAGCTCGACGTACGCCATAGGAGCGTTGTCGCCAGCGCGGAAACCGCACTTGAGGATGCGCAGGTAGCCACCCTCACGGGTAGCGTAACGCTTGCCCAGATCGTTGAAGAGCTTGCCGACGATCGCTTTCGAACGAGTACGGTCGAAAGCCAGACGACGGTTAGCAACGCTGTCTGTCTTGGCCAGAGTGATCAGCGGCTCGGCAACGCGGCGCAGTTCTTTGGCTTTTGGCAGAGTAGTTTTGATCAGCTCGTGCTCGAACAGCGACACCGCCATGTTCTGGAACATAGCCTTACGGTGGGAGCTGGTGCGGCTCAGGTGACGACCACTTTTACGATGACGCATGGTTCATTCCTTACCAAACACAACGTTCGGTGATTACGACGATCAGGCAGTCGCCTTGTCGTCCTTCTTAAGACTTGCAGGCGGCCAGTTGTCGAGGCGCATGCCGAGGGACAGACCGCGGGAGGCCAGAACGTCCTTGATTTCGGTCAAGGATTTCTTGCCCAGGTTCGGAGTCTTCAACAGCTCTACTTCGGTGCGCTGAATCAGGTCGCCGATGTAGTAGATGTTTTCCGCCTTAAGGCAGTTGGCCGAACGTACAGTCAGTTCCAGATCGTCAACCGGGCGAAGCAGGATCGGATCGATCTCGTCTTCCTGCTCGACAACCACTGGCTCACTGTCACCTTTGAGGTCGACGAACGCAGCCAACTGCTGTTGCAGGATGGTTGCAGCACGACGGATGGCCTCTTCAGGATCCAGGGTACCGTTGGTTTCCAGATCAATAACCAGCTTGTCCAGGTTGGTGCGCTGCTCGACACGGGCGTTTTCCACCACGTATGCGATACGGCGAACCGGGCTGAACGAAGAGTCGAGCTGCAAGCGACCGATGCTGCGGCTTTCGTCTTCATCGCTTTGACGCGAGTCGGCCGGCTCATAACCACGACCACGAGCTACGGTGAGCTTCATGTTCAGGGCGCCGTTGGACGCCAGGTTAGCGATTACGTGATCGGGGTTAACGATCTCGACATCATGATCCAGCTGAATATCGGCAGCGGTAACCACCCCCGAACCCTTCTTCGACAAGGTCAGCGTAACTTCGTCACGGCCATGCAGCTTGATAGCCAGACCTTTAAGGTTCAACAGGATTTCAATTACGTCTTCCTGTACACCTTCGATGGCGCTGTACTCGTGGAGCACACCGTCAATCTCGGCCTCGACTACTGCGCAGCCGGGCATTGAGGACAACAGGATGCGGCGCAGCGCGTTGCCCAGGGTGTGGCCAAAACCACGCTCGAGAGGCTCGAGGGTGATCTTGGCGCGGGTTGGACTGACAACCTGCACATCAATATGGCGGGGTGTCAGGAACTCATTTACCGAAATCTGCATGGATGCACCTATTTTCTAGCCCTTACTTGGAGTAGAGCTCGACAATCAGGCTTTCGTTGATGTCGGCGGACAGATCACTGCGAGCTGGAACGTTCTTGAAAACGCCCGACTTCTTCTCAGTGTCTACTTCTACCCACTCTACGCGGCCACGTTGAGCACACAGATCGAGAGCTTGGACAATGCGAAGTTGGTTTTTTGCTTTCTCGCGAACAGCGACCACGTCACCAGCACGAACCTGGTAGGACGGAACGTTTACGGTCTGACCGTTAACGCTGATCGACTTGTGCGATACCAGCTGACGGGATTCGGCACGGGTGGAGCCGAAGCCCATACGGTATACGACGTTGTCCAGACGGCATTCGAGCAGTTGCAGCAGGTTTTCACCGGTTGCACCTTTCTTGCCAGCGGCTTGCTTGTAGTAGCCGCTGAACTGACGCTCGAGAACGCCGTAGATACGACGAACCTTCTGCTTCTCACGCAGTTGGGTGCCGTAGTCGGACTGGCGACCGCGGCGCTGGCCGTGGATACCAGGTGCTGCTTCAATGTTGCACTTCGATTCGATCGCGCGCACGCCGCTCTTCAGGAAGAGATCGGTGCCTTCGCGACGAGCCAGTTTGCATTTTGGACCAATGTAACGAGCCATTCTTTACAATCTCCTGGATTACACGCGGCGCTTCTTCGGCGGACGGCACCCGTTGTGCGGGATTGGCGTCACGTCGGTGATGCTGGCGATCTTGTAGCCACAGCCGTTCAGAGCGCGGACTGCGGATTCACGACCTGGACCTGGGCCCTTGACGTTCACGTCGAGGTTTTTCAGGCCGTATTCCAGCGCAGCTTGACCAGCACGCTCAGCAGCTACTTGAGCCGCGAACGGGGTGGACTTGCGGGAACCGCGGAAACCCGAACCACCGGAGGTAGCCCAGGAAAGAGCGTTACCTTGACGGTCGGTGATGGTCACGATGGTGTTGTTAAAAGAGGCATGGATGTGGGCGATGCCATCAACCACTGTCTTTTTAACTTTTTTACGAGGACGAGCAGCAGGTTTTGCCATGATTAAATTCCTGTCGATTCGCTGGGGCGATTACTTGCGGATCGGCTTACGCGGACCTTTACGGGTACGCGCGTTGGTCTTGGTACGCTGACCGCGTACTGGCAGACCACGACGATGACGCAGACCGCGATAGCAACCGAGGTCCATCAAGCGCTTGATTTTCATGTTGATTTCGCGACGCAGGTCACCTTCAGTGGTGAACTTCGCGACTTCGCCACGCAGCTGTTCAATTTGCTCGTCGCTCAGATCCTTGATCTTTGCTGCTGGGTTTACCCCAGTCACCGCACAGATTTTCTGCGCGGTAGTGCGACCGACACCATAGATGTAGGTCAGCGAGATAACAGTATGCTTGTTATCTGGAATGTTAACGCCTGCAATACGGGCCATTCAGTGGGACTCCAATTGACAGCTACCTACGCCCCGGAAGCCAAGAAATAGGGCGCGAGATAATATCGCTGTAATAACAAATAATCAACCCGGCAGCACACTAGCTGCCGGGCTTGAAGCACGATCACACTCAGCCTTGGCGCTGCTTGTGACGCGGTTCCGCGCTGCAAATTACTCGAACAACACCTTCGCGGCGAATAATCTTGCAGTTACGGCACAGCTTTTTCACCGATGCACGAACTTTCATCACCAACTCCTCGAACCTTATGGGTACTCAGCGCAACATGCCGCTGCCGTAACCCTTCAGGTTGGCTTTCTTCATCAGGGATTCGTACTGGTGCGAAACGAGGTGCGATTGTACTTGGGACATAAAGTCCATCACAACCACGACCACGATCAGCAACGAGGTCCCGCCAAGGTAGAACGGAACGTTTGCCGCAACCACCAGGAACTGGGGCAGCAGGCACACGGCCGTCATGTAAAGAGCACCGAACATGGTCAAGCGAGTCAGAACGCCATCAATGTAGCGCGCAGACTGCTCACCTGGACGGATGCCCGGAATAAAGGCACCGGACTTCTTCAGGTTTTCCGCTACGTCTTTCGGATTGAACATCAACGCCGTATAGAAGAAGCAGAAGAAAATAATCCCTGCACTAAACAGCAGAATATTCAACGGCTGACCAGGAGCGATCGACTGCGAGATGTCCTGCAACCAGCCCATACCTTCAGACTGACCGAACCAGGCACCCAACGAAGCCGGAAACAGCAGAATGCTGCTTGCGAAAATAGCCGGAATGACACCGGCCATGTTCACTTTCAGCGGCAAGTGGCTGGTCTGCGCAGCAAAGACCTTGCGGCCCTGCTGACGCTTGGCGTAGTGAACGGCGATACGACGCTGACCACGCTCAATGAACACCACGAAACCGATAATCGCTACTGCCAGCAGACCGATGGCAACCAGGGCGAAAATGTTGATGTCACCCTGACGCGCAGACTCGAAAGACTGCCCGATCGCTCTCGGAAGACCGGCGACGATACCCGAAAAAATCAGCATCGAGATACCGTTGCCTACACCACGCTCAGTAATCTGCTCACCCAGCCACATCATGAACATCGCGCCAGCCACAAACGTGGATACCGCGACGAAATGGAAGCCGAAGTCACCAGTGAACGCAACGCCCTGCCCCGCCAGGCCAATGGACATGCCAATGGCCTGAACGAGAGCTAGGACGACGGTGCCGTAGCGGGTGTACTGGCTGATCTTGCGACGGCCAGCTTCACCTTCCTTCTTCAACTGCTCCAGCTGCGGGCTGACGGCGGTCATCAGTTGCATGATGATCGATGCCGAAATGTACGGCATGATCCCCAGTGCAAAGATGCTCATCCGCTCCAGCGCGCCGCCGGAAAACATGTTGAACAAGCTAAGAATGGTCCCCTCATTCTGTCGAAACAGGTCTGCGAGACGGTCCGGGTTGATACCTGGAACCGGGATGTGTGCGCCTATTCGGTAGACGATGATCGCCAGGAACAGAAAACGCAGACGAGCCCAGAGTTCAGACATACCGCCTTTGCCGAGCGCAGAGAGAGCACCTTGCTTAGCCATTTATTCCTCGAACTTGCCGCCAGCTGCTTCGATAGCCGCGCGCGCACCTTTGGTGGCGCCGATTCCCTTGCCGATAGTGACAGCGCGAGTCACTTCACCGGACAGCATGATTTTCACGCGCTGTACGTTGACGTTGATCACGTTGGCATCTTTCAGGGACTGCACGGTGACGATGTCGCCTTCCACTTTGGCCAGCTCGGACAGACGCACTTCTGCGCGGTCCATGGCTTTCAGGGAAACGAAACCGAACTTCGGCAGGCGACGGTGCAGCGGCTGTTGACCGCCTTCAAAGCCTGGAGCGATGGTGCCACCGGAACGGGAGGTCTGACCTTTGTGACCACGGCCACCAGTCTTACCCAAACCGCTACCGATACCACGGCCCGGACGATGCTTTTCGCGACGGGAACCCGGCGCTGGACTCAGATCATTGAGTTTCATCGATTAACCCTCGACACGCAGCATGTAGTAGGCCTTGTTGATCATCCCGCGATTCTCGGGAGTATCCTGGACTTCTACAGTGTGACCGATGCGACGCAGACCCAGACCCTTCACGCACAGTTTGTGGCTAGGGATGCGGCCGCTGGTGCTTTTGATCAGCGTTACTTTTACGGTAGCCATGATCAGACGATCTCCTCAACGCGCTTGCCACGCTTGGCGGCAATGGATTCAGGAGACTGCATGGCCTTCAGACCCTTGAAAGTGGCGTGAACCACGTTTACAGGGTTGGTCGAGCCGTAGCACTTGGCCAGAACGTTCTGAACGCCAGCAACTTCGAGAACGGCACGCATTGCGCCGCCAGCGATGATACCGGTACCTTCAGAAGCAGGCTGCATGTACACCTTCGACGCGCCGTGGGCGGACTTGGTGGCGTACTGCAGGGTGGTGCCGTTCAGATCAACCTGGATCATGTTGCGGCGAGCAGCTTCCATTGCCTTCTGGATCGCAGCAGGCACTTCACGCGACTTGCCACGGCCGAAGCCAACGCGACCCTTGCCATCACCCACCACGGTCAGCGCGGTGAAAGTGAAGATACGGCCGCCTTTAACGGTTTTGGCTACGCGGTTAACTTGAACCAGCTTCTCGATGTAGCCTTCGTCGCGCTTTTGGTCGTTATTTGACATAACTTAGAACTCCAGCCCAGCTTCACGAGCAGCATCAGCCAGCGCCTTAACGCGGCCGTGGTACTTGAAGCCAGAGCGGTCGAAAGCCACCTGCGAGACGCCCACGGCCTTAGCACGCGTAGCGACCAGCTGGCCAACCTTAGTGGCCGCGTCGATGTTGCCGGTGGCACCATCACGCAGTTCTTTATCCAAAGTCGAGGCGCTGGCCAGGACTTTGTTGCCGTCGGCCGAAATGACCTGGGCGTAGATGTGCTGCGAAGAGCGGAACACGCAGAGACGCACGACTTCGAGTTCGTGCATTTTCAGGCGTGCTTTGCGAGCGCGACGCAGTCGAGTAACTTTTTTGTCGGTCATTTGCTATGCCCTACTTCTTCTTGGCTTCTTTACGACGGACGACTTCGTCCGCGTAGCGCACACCTTTACCTTTGTAAGGCTCTGGTGGACGGAAGTCGCGGATCTCGGCGGCCACTTGACCTACCAGCTGCTTGTCGATGCCCTTGATCAGGATATCGGTCTGGCTAGGAGTCTCAGCAGTGATGCCTGCCGGCAGTTCGTAATCCACAGGGTGCGAGAAGCCAAGAGCCAGGTTCAGAACCTGACCTTTTGCTTGCGCCTTGTAACCAACACCGACCAGCTGGAGCTTGCGCTCGAAGCCTTGGCTTACGCCTTGGACCATGTTGTTTACCAACGCACGAGTGGTACCGGCCATTGCGCGGGTCTGTTGATCGCCATTGCGAGCAGCGAAACGCAGCTCACCGGCTTCTTCAACGATCTCAACGGACGAATGGACGTTCAGTTCGAGAGTGCCCTTGGCACCCTTCACCGAAAGCTGTTGGCCTACGAATTTGATTTCGACGCCGGCCGGCAGCTTAACGGGGTTCTTAGCGACGCGAGACATGCTTATCCCCCCTTAGAACACTGTGCAAAGAACTTCGCCGCCGACACCGGCAGCGCGCGCAGCACGATCAGTCATCACACCTTTGTTGGTGGAGACGATAGACACGCCGAGGCCGCCACGTACTTTTGGCAGATCTTCGACGGACTTGTACTGGCGCAGGCCTGGACGGCTGACGCGCTTGACTTCCTCGATGACCGGACGGCCTTCGAAGTACTTCAGCTCGATGGACAGCAGAGGTTTGGTTTCGCTGCTGATCTGATAACCCGCGATGTAACCTTCGTCCTTCAGGACTTTTGCTACAGCCACCTTCAGCGTGGAAGACGGCATGCTTACGACGGACTTTTCAGCCATCTGGGCATTACGGATTCGAGTTAGCATGTCCGCTAACGGGTCCTGCATACTCATGGGCTAGACGCTCCTAAAACAGAAAAATTAGCCTTGCGGCTACTACTTGTCGCCGAGAAACTCCGGGCACAAAAAACACGGGCTCAGGCGAGCCGGTCATTCTAGACACCCCCCGGAAATGAATCAAGCCCCAAAAGGGGCTTGATTCAAGTTCAAGACCACCGGCGGTCAGACTCTTTCGAGCGAACCACCGGGGTTTTGAAGGCGCTTACCAGCTGGCTTTCACCAGACCTGGCACGTCACCACGCATGGCAGCTTCACGCAGCTTGTTACGGCCCAGGCCGAACTTGCGGTAAACGCCGTGCGGACGACCGGTCAGGCGGCAACGGTTACGCATGCGCGAGGCGCTTGCGTCACGTGGTTGCTTCTGCAGGGCTACGGTAGCTTCCCAACGCGCTTCTGGACTTGCGTTCAGATCGACGATGATAGCTTTCAGCGCTGCACGCTTGGCGGCGTACTTGGCAACGGTGAGCTGACGCTTCAGCTCACGGTTCTTCATGCTCTTCTTGGCCATTTTCCTACTCCAATCAGTTGCGGAACGGGAATTTGAAAGCACGCAGCAGAGCGCGGCCTTCGTCATCGTTCTTGGCAGTGGTGGTCAGGGTAATGTCCAGACCGCGCAGAGCATCGATCTTGTCGTAGTCGATTTCCGGGAAGATGATCTGCTCTTTCACGCCCATGCTGTAGTTGCCACGACCGTCAAAGGACTTGGCATTCAGGCCGCGGAAGTCGCGAACCCGAGGCAGGGAGATCGACAGCAGACGATCCAGGAACTCGTACATACGCTCACGGCGCAGGGTCACTTTGACACCGATCGGCCAACCTTCGCGGACTTTGAAGCCTGCGATGGATTTACGAGCGTGAGTCACAACGACTTTTTGGCCGGTGATCTTTTCCAGGTCAGCTACCGCGTGCTCGATGACTTTCTTGTCACCGATCGCTTCGCCCAGACCCATGTTCAGAGTGATTTTGGTAACGCGCGGAACTTCCATCACGTTCGAAAGCTTAAGTTCTTCCTTAAGTTTCGGTGCGATTTCCTTCCGGTAAATCTCTTGGAGTCGTGCCATGGTCTTCTACCTAGCAGTGTTCAAGCATCAACCGCTTTTTGGGTCGACTTGAAGACACGAATTTTCTTACCGTCTTCTACTTTGAAACCAACGCGGTCAGCCTTGTTGGTTTCGCCGTTGAAGATGGCGACATTGGAAGCGTGCAGTGGCGCTTCTTTCTCGACGATACCGCCCTGTACGCCCGACATCGGGTTAGGCTTGGTATGACGCTTGACCAGGTTCAGACCACCGACAACCAGACGGTTGTCAGCGAGAACCTTCAGCACCTTACCGCGCTTACCTTTGTCTTTGCCGGCGATCACGATGATCTCGTCGTCACGACGAATCTTTTGCATGTCGGATCTCCTTACAGCACTTCTGGGGCGAGCGAGACGATCTTCATGAACTTCTCGGTACGAAGTTCACGGGTCACTGGCCCAAAGATACGGGTGCCGATCGGCTCTTGCTTGTTGTTCAGCAGAACAGCAGCGTTGCCATCAAAGCGGATAATGGAGCCATCAGCACGACGTACGCCGTGACGGGTACGGACTACGACAGCAGTCATTACCTGGCCTTTTTTCACTTTACCGCGAGGAATCGCTTCCTTCACGGTAACCTTGATGATGTCGCCAATGGCAGCGTAACGACGATGGGAGCCACCCAGCACCTTGATGCACATAACGCGGCGAGCGCCGCTGTTATCGGCCACATCGAGCATGGATTGAGTCTGAATCATATAATTTCTCCGACCCCTAGCCCTTAGACTTCCACAGCGCGTTCGAGAACATCAACCAGCGCCCAAGACTTGGTCTTGGCCATCGGACGAGTTTCACGAATAGTGACTTTGTCGCCGATGTGGCACTGATTGGTTTCGTCGTGCGCGTGCAGCTTAGTCGAACGCTTAACGTATTTACCGTAGATCGGGTGCTTAACGCGACGCTCGATCAGAACGGTGATGGTTTTGTCCATCTTGTCGCTGACAACACGGCCAGTCAGCGTACGGACAGTTTTTTCGGCTTCAGCCATGATCACTTACCTGCCTGCTGGTTGAGCACAGTTTTCACGCGAGCGATGTCACGCTTAACTTGCGAGAGCAGATGAGACTGCCCCAACTGGCCAGTTGCCTTCTGCATGCGCAGATTGAACTGGTCGCGCAGCAGGCCGAGCAGTTGCTCGTTCAGCTGCTGTGCGGATTTTTCACGAAGTTCATTCGCTTTCATCACATCACCGTCCGTTTAACAAAGGAGGTGGCGAGCGGCAGCTTTGCAGCAGCCAGGGCGAAAGCCTCACGCGCCAGCTCTTCAGAAACACCCTCGATTTCATACAGGACTTTGCCTGGCTGAATCTGGGCAACCCAGTATTCGACGTTACCCTTACCTTTACCCATCCGAACTTCGAGTGGTTTTTTGGAGATAGGCTTGTCCGGGAATACACGGATCCAGATCTTGCCGCCACGTTTTACGTGACGGGTCAGGGCACGACGTGCCGACTCGATCTGACGAGCGGTGAGACGACCACGAGCAACAGACTTCAGCGCGAACTCGCCGAAGCTGACTTTGCTACCGCGCAGTGCCAGACCACGGTTGTGGCCGGTCATTTGCTTGCGGAACTTCGTACGCTTTGGTTGCAACATTTGGCGTACCCCTTACTTAGCAGCTTTTTTACGAGGCGCTGGTGCTTGCGGCTTCAGCTCTTCCTGGCGACCACCAATCACTTCGCCTTTGAAGATCCAAACCTTTACACCGATCACACCGTAGGTGGTGTGAGCTTCGTAGTTGGCATAGTCGATGTCGGCACGCAGGGTGTGCAGAGGCACACGACCTTCGCGATACCATTCAGTACGTGCGATTTCAGCACCGCCGAGACGACCGCTCACTTGGATTTTGATGCCTTTGGCACCAATGCGCATGGCGTTCTGTACGGCGCGCTTCATGGCGCGACGGAACATCACACGACGCTCCAGCTGCTGAGCTACGCTCTGGGCAACCAGCATACCGTCGAGCTCCGGCTTGCGGATCTCTTCGATATTGATGTGCACAGGCACACCCATTTGCTTGGTCAGGTCCTGACGCAGTTTTTCAACATCTTCACCTTTCTTCCCGATAACGATACCTGGACGAGCGGTGTGGATGGTGATGCGTGCAGTTTGAGCCGGACGATGAATATCGATACGGCTTACGGACGCGCTTTTTAGTTTGTCTTGGAGGTACTCACGCACCTTCAGATCAGCGAACAGGTAGTCCGCATAAGTCCGACCGTCTGCGTACCAGACGGAGGTGTGCTCCTTGACGATTCCCAGGCGAATGCCAATGGGATGTACTTTCTGACCCATCTCTTCGACTCCGTTACTTGTCAGCAACCTTGACAGTGATATGGCAAGACCGCTTGACGATGCGATCAGCACGGCCTTTGGCACGCGGCATGATGCGCTTCAGCGAACGCCCTTCGTTGACGAACACGGTGCTGACCTTCAGGTCATCAACGTCTGCGCCTTCGTTATGCTCGGCGTTGGCTACGGCCGACTCCAGCACTTTCTTCATGATCTCGGCGGCTTTCTTACTGCTGAAAGCCAGCAGGTTGAGCGCATCGCCCACCTTCTTCCCGCGGATCTGGTCGGCGACCAAGCGGGCTTTCTGGGCGGAGATTCGAGCGCCCGACAACTTAGCGGCTACTTCCATTTCCTTACCCCTTAACGCTTGGCTTTCTTGTCTGCCACGTGCCCGCGATAGTTGCGGGTACCGGCGAACTCGCCCAGTTTGTGGCCGACCATGTCTTCGTTGACGAGAACTGGGACGTGCTGACGACCGTTGTGTACTGCGATGGTCAGACCGACCATTTGTGGCAGGATCATCGAACGACGCGACCAGGTCTTAACTGGTTTGCGATCGTTCTTTTCCGCCGCCACTTCGATCTTCTTCAGTAGGTGAAGATCAATAAATGGACCTTTTTTCAGAGAACGTGGCACTGTCGTATCCCTCTATTTACTTGCGACGACGGACGATCATTTTGTCGGTACGCTTATTACCACGAGTCTTCGCGCCCTTAGTCGGGAAGCCCCATGGCGATACCGGATGACGACCACCAGAGGTACGACCTTCACCACCACCATGTGGGTGGTCAACCGGGTTCATGGCAACACCACGAACGGTTGGGCGAACGCCACGCCAGCGTTTGGCACCGGCTTTACCCAGCGAACGCAGGCTGTGCTCGGAGTTCGAGACTTCGCCCAGGGTCGCACGGCATTCAGCCAGGACTTTACGCATTTCACCGGAACGCAGACGCAGGGTTACATAAACGCCTTCACGAGCGACCAGCTGAGCCGAAGCACCAGCGGAACGTGCGATCTGTGCGCCTTTACCTGGCTTCAGTTCGATGCCGTGTACGGTGCTACCAACTGGAATGTTGCGCAGCTGCAGAGCGTTGCCCGGCTTGATCGGTGCCAGGGCACCTGCGATCAGCTGGTCGCCAGCGCTCACGCCTTTAGGGGCGATGATGTAGCGACGCTCGCCATCTGCGTACAGCAGCAGGGCGATGTGAGCGGTACGGTTTGGATCGTATTCGATACGCTCGACAGTGGCAGCGATGCCATCTTTGTCGTTGCGACGGAAGTCGACCAGACGGTAATGCTGCTTATGACCACCACCAACGTGACGAGTGGTGATGCGGCCATTGTTGTTACGACCACCAGACTTCGATTTTTTCTCGAGCAGCGGTGCGTGAGGAGCGCCTTTGTGCAGCTCCTGGTTGACCACCTTGACCACAAAACGGCGGCCAGGGGAAGTCGGTTTGCATTTAACGATTGCCATGATGCACCCCTTCCTTACTCAGCACTGCTGCTGAAATCGAGATCTTGGCCTGGCTGAAGGGAGATAACTGCCTTCTTCCAGTCATTACGCTTGCCCAGACCGCGAGCGGTACGCTTGCTCTTACCCAGAACGTTCAGGGTAGTCACGCGTTCTACTTTCACGCTGAACAGGCTTTCGACGGCCTTCTTGATTTCCAGCTTGGTTGCGTCAGTGGCAACCTTGAAAACGAACTGGCCTTTCTTGTCTGCCAGAACCGTAGCCTTCTCGGAAACGTGCGGGCCAAGCAGAACTTTAAATACGCGTTCCTGGTTCATCCCAGCAGCTCCTCGAATTTCTTCACGGCCGACACGGTGATCAACACCTTGTCGTATGCGATCAGACTAACTGGATCGGAACCTTGCACGTCACGTACATCTACGTGCGGCAGGTTGCGAGCAGCCAGGTACAGGTTCTGGTCAACAGCGTCCGACACGATCAGAACGTCGGTCAGGCTCATGTTGTTCAGCTTACCCAGCAGATCTTTGGTTTTCGGAGTTTCAACAGCGAAATCCTGAACCACGACCAGACGATCAGTACGCACCAGCTCAGCAAGGATGGAACGCATTGCTGCGCGATACATCTTCTTGTTCAGCTTCTGGGAGTGATCTTGTGGACGAGCTGCGAAGGTGGTGCCGCCGCCGCGCCAGATTGGGCTACGGATAGTACCGGCACGAGCACGGCCAGTACCTTTCTGACGCCATGGGCGCTTGCCGCCACCGGAAACGTCGGAACGGGTCTTCTGCTGCTTGCTACCTTGACGGCCGCCAGCCATGTAGGCCACGACTGCTTGGTGAACCAGCGTCTCGTTGAACTCGCCGCCAAATGTCAGTTCGGAAACTTCGATCGCTTGAGCGTCATTTACATTTAATTGCATGTCAGCTTCCCCTTAACCGCGAGCCTTGGCTGCTGGACGTACAACCACGTTGCCGCCAGTAGCGCCAGGAACAGCGCCCTTGACCAACAACAGATTGCGTTCAGCGTCCACGCGCACTACTTCGAGGGACTGTACGGTCACGCGCTCAGCGCCCATATGACCGGACATTTTCTTGCCCTTGAATACACGACCAGGAGTCTGGCACTGGCCGATAGAGCCTGGGACGCGGTGGGATACGGAGTTACCGTGGGTGTTATCTTGCCCGCGGAAATTCCAGCGCTTGATCGTACCCTGGAAGCCTTTACCCTTGGACTGACCGGTCACGTCGACCAGTTGACCAGCGGCGAAGATTTCAGCGTTGATCAGGTCGCCGGCCTTGTATTCGCCTTCTTCAAGACGGAATTCCAGGACGGTACGACCGGCAGCAACGTTCGCCTTGGCGAAGTGGCCTGCCTGAGCAGCTGTTACGCGCGAAGCACGACGCTCGCCGACAGTGACTTGCACTGCCCGATAGCCATCGGTTTCTTCAGTTTTGAACTGGGTGACGCGATTCGGCTCGATCTCGATGACCGTGACCGGAATGGAGACACCTTCTTCGGTGAAAATACGGGTCATACCGCATTTACGACCGACTACACCAATAGTCATGTTGTAAACCTCATGAGTGTACGGGGCTTTCACCCGCTATGGCCGCCCATTTCAGAGCGTTACACGACCAAGACCAAGTCTTAGCCGAGGCTGATCTGCACTTCCACACCGGCCGCAAGATCCAGCTTCATAAGCGCGTCAACGGTTTTATCCGTTGGCTGGACGATGTCCAGTACACGCTTGTGAGTGCGGATTTCGTACTGGTCACGCGCGTCTTTGTTGACGTGCGGGGAAACCAGAACGGTAAACCGCTCTTTACGGGTAGGCAGTGGAATAGGACCACGCACTTGAGCACCAGTACGTTTCGCGGTTTCCACGATTTCCTGGGTTGATTGGTCGATCAGGCGATGGTCAAAAGCCTTCAACCTGATACGGATTTGCTGATTTTGCATTGGATTTCAGACTCCGGCTGCTATTCCCACCGGGCGCAATACGCCCGTTAAAAGGAGGCGCAATTCTATAGACGCCCCATATAGGTGTCAACCCAATAAAAAAGCCCCCGCTGAGCGGAGGCTTTTTCATTTCATCAAGCTGACTCTAAAAGAGACTTACTCGATGACTTTGGCTACGACGCCGGCGCCGACGGTACGACCGCCTTCACGGATAGCGAAGCGCAGACCGTCTTCCATTGCGATGGTCTTGATCAGGGTAACAGTCATCTGAATGTTGTCACCTGGCATTACCATTTCAACGCCTTCCGGCAG
The DNA here is from genome assembly GCF_002112565.1 of Pseudomonas sp. R25(2017). Lineage (NCBI taxonomy): Bacteria > Pseudomonadati > Pseudomonadota > Gammaproteobacteria > Pseudomonadales > Pseudomonadaceae > Pseudomonas > Pseudomonas sp. R25(2017). The sequence goes on along the minus strand of NZ_NEHZ01000021.1, from coordinate 20,539 downwards.
TTCGCAGTTACCGGTCACGTCAGTGGTACGGAAGTAGAACTGTGGACGGTAGCCTTTGAAGAACGGAGTGTGACGACCGCCTTCTTCCTTGCTCAGCACGTAGACTTCTGCGGTGAACTTGGTGTGCGGCTTGACCGAACCTGGCTTGACCAGAACCTGGCCACGCTCAACGTCGTCACGCTTGGTGCCACGCAGCAGAACGCCGCAGTTCTCGCCAGCACGACCTTCGTCGAGCAGCTTGCGGAACATTTCAACGCCGGTGCAGGTAGTTTTCTGAGTGTCGCGCAGGCCGACGATCTCAACTTCTTCCTGGATGCGGACAACGCCACGCTCAACACGACCGGTCACAACAGTACCGCGACCCGAGATCGAGAACACGTCTTCGATCGGCATCAGGAACGGCTTGTCGATGGCACGCTCAGGCTCTGGGATGTAGCTGTCCAGAGTCTCAACCAGCTTCTTGACAGCGGTGGTGCCCATTTCGTTGTCGTCTTTGCCTTCCAGCGCCATACGGGCCGAACCAACGATGATCGGGGTGTCGTCGCCTGGGAAGTCGTAGGTGGACAGCAGGTCGCGAACTTCCATCTCAACCAGTTCCAGCAGCTCAGCGTCGTCTACCAGGTCAGCCTTGTTCAGGAAAACCACGATGTACGGAACACCTACCTGACGGGACAGCAGGATGTGCTCACGGGTTTGCGGCATCGGACCATCGGCGGCCGAGCAAACCAGGATCGCGCCGTCCATCTGGGCAGCACCGGTGATCATGTTCTTGACGTAGTCGGCGTGACCTGGGCAGTCAACGTGCGCGTAGTGACGAATGTTCGAATCGTACTCTACGTGAGCGGTGTTGATGGTGATACCACGAGCCTTCTCTTCCGGGGCGCTGTCGATCTTGTCGAAGTCAACAACGGCCGAACCGAAAACCTCGGAGCAAACACGGGTCAGAGCAGCGGTCAGAGTGGTTTTACCGTGGTCAACGTGACCGATGGTGCCAACGTTGACGTGCGGTTTGCTACGTTCAAATTTTTCTTTAGCCACGACAATAAACTCCTAGCCTAAAGGGCTGAATCAGCCTTGTTTTTTAACGAGAGCTTCGACGATGTTCGACGGAGCTTCGGAGTATTTGGAGAATTCCATGGAGTAGCTCGCGCGACCCTGAGACATGGAACGGACGTCGGTCGCATAACCGAACATCTCACCCAGTGGAACTTCAGCACGGATTACCTTACCGGACACCGAGTCTTCCATACCCTGAATCAGACCACGACGACGGTTCAGGTCACCCATCACGTCACCCATGTAGTCTTCTGGGGTTACTACTTCAACCTTCATGATCGGCTCAAGCACAACACCGCCGCCCTTCTGGGCCAGCTGCTTGGTCGCCATGGAGGCCGCCACCTTGAACGCCATCTCGTTGGAGTCGACGTCGTGGTAGGAACCATCGAACACGGTAGCCTTCAGGCCGATCAGCGGATAGCCGGCAACGACGCCGTTCTTCATCTGCTCTTCGATACCCTTCTGGATAGCCGGGATGTATTCCTTCGGAACCACACCACCCACAACTTCGTTGGTGAAGACCAGGCCTTCGGTGATGTTGCCCTTCTCGTCAACGTCTGGCTCCGAGAAACGGATCCAGCAGTGACCGAATTGACCGCGACCGCCGGACTGACGAACGAACTTGCCTTCGATCTCAACGTTGCTCTTGCTGATCTTCTCGCGGTACGAAACCTGCGGCTTGCCGATGTTGGCCTCGACGTTGAACTCGCGCTTCATGCGGTCAACGAGGATGTCCAGGTGCAGCTCACCCATACCGGAGATGATGGTCTGACCAGTTTCTTCGTCGGTCTTGACGCGGAACGACGGGTCTTCCTGAGCCAGCTTGCCCAGTGCGATGCCCATCTTTTCCTGGTCCTGCTTGGTTTTCGGCTCTACAGCCACCGAAATCACAGGCTCAGGGAAGTCCATACGCTCAAGGATCACTTGCTTCTCGAGATCGCACAGGGTGTCACCGGTGGTGACGTCCTTCATGCCGATCAGAGCGGCGATGTCGCCTGCGCGCACTTCCTTGATCTCTTCACGCTGGTTGGCGTGCATCTGCACCATACGACCAACGCGCTCTTTCTTGCCCTTGACCGAGTTGATGACGGAGTCACCGGAGGTCAGGAAGCCCGAGTAGACGCGGACGAAGGTCAGAGTGCCCACGAACGGGTCGGTGGCAATCTTGAACGCCAAGGCCGAGAACGGCTCGGCGTCGTCGGCGTGACGCTCGATCTTCGGAGCGTTTTCGTCTTCGACGTTGTCCGGGTGGATGCCCTGGATTGCAGGGATCTCGGTCGGAGCAGGCAGGAAGTCGATAACGGCGTCGAGAACCAGGGGAACGCCCTTGTTCTTGAACGAAGAACCGCAGACCGCAGGAACGATCTCGCTCGCCAGGGTACGGGCGCGCAGACCAGCCTTGATCTCTTCGACGGACAGGTCACCTTCTTCAAGGTACTTGTTCATCAGCTCTTCGTTGGCTTCGGCCGCAGCCTCGACCATGTTGTTGCGCCATTCGTTGGCCAGCTCAACCATATCGGCAGGAATCTCTTCCTCGCGATAGGTGGTGCCTTTGTCGTCTTCGTTCCAGTAGATAGCCTTCATCTTGATCAGGTCGACCTGACCCTGGAAGTTATCTTCTGCACCGATGGCCAGCTGAACCGGAACCGGGGTGTGGCCCAGACGGTTCTTGATCTGGCCGACAACGCGCAGGAAGTTCGCGCCGGCACGGTCCATCTTGTTCACGTAAACAACACGCGGAACGCCGTACTTGTTGGCTTGACGCCATACGGTTTCGGACTGAGGTTCAACACCGGAGGTGCCGCAGAAAACAACGACCGCGCCATCGAGTACGCGCAGCGAACGTTCTACTTCAATGGTGAAGTCTACGTGGCCGGGGGTATCGATGACGTTTACGCGGTAGTTGTCGTACTGACCACGGGAACCTTTCCAGAAAGTGGTAACGGCAGCGGAGGTAATGGTGATACCCCGCTCCTGCTCCTGCACCATCCAGTCGGTGGTCGCGGCGCCGTCGTGCACCTCGCCCATCTTGTGGCTCAGACCTGTGTAGAACAGGATCCGCTCGGTAGTGGTAGTCTTGCCCGCGTCAACGTGGGCGCAAATACCAATGTTACGGTAGCGGTTGATTGCTGTAGTACGAGCCATAAAGCCCTCGCAAAATGAATGATGCTGATATTAGAAGCGGTAGTGCGAGAAAGCCTTGTTGGCTTCGGCCATACGGTGCACGTCTTCACGCTTCTTAACTGCTGCACCTTTACCTTCAGCAGCATCCAGCAGCTCGCCAGCCAAACGCAGGGCCATGGACTTCTCGCCACGCTTGCGGGCGAAGTCTACCAACCAGCGCATTGCCAGAGCGTTACGACGGGAAGGACGAACCTCGACCGGAACCTGGTAAGTAGCACCACCAACGCGGCGCGACTTCACTTCGACCAGCGGAGCGATGGCGTCGAGTGCTTTTTCGAAGAGTTCCAGGGGATCGGTGCCAGCCTTACGGGCCGCAACGGTTTCCAGGGCACCATAAACGATACGCTCGGCAACGGCTTTCTTGCCGCTTTCCATAACGTGGTTCATGAATTTGGCGAGGATTTGGCTTCCGTATTTCGGATCGTCCAGAATCTCACGCTTGGCTGCTACGCGACGTCTTGGCATTGATAAGCCCTCAAACGGTCTTCAGGTTAGCTCGGGACAGATCCTTCGGATGCGTGCCCGACCTTACTCTTATCGACTCAATAAAATGAATAACTGCAAAGCGGCCGATTACTTCGGACGCTTGGTACCGTACTTCGAACGACCCTGGTTACGGCCTTTAACGCCGGAAGTATCCAAGGAGCCGCGAACGGTGTGGTAGCGAACACCTGGCAAGTCTTTTACACGACCGCCACGGATCAGAACCACGCTGTGTTCTTGCAGGTTGTGGCCTTCACCGCCGATGTACGAGGAAACCTCGAAACCGTTGGTCAGACGCACACGGCATACTTTACGCAGTGCCGAGTTAGGTTTTTTCGGCGTAGTGGTGTACACGCGGGTGCACACGCCACGACGTTGCGGGCAGTTCTGCAGCGCAGGCACGTCGGATTTCTCGACGATACGCTTACGCGGCTGACGTACCAGCTGGTTGATAGTTGCCATCTACTAGCTCCACTGTTGTCTTGCGACGCTATTGTCTTGCAAGAAAAGCAAAATGGCGGGAACGGATTCCCGCCAAATTTAGGGGATCAAGAGTCTAAAGAGGATCTTGTCCCCAGTCAAGGCAAGGCCCCGGCCTCCCCGCCCACCGAAACTCGACAAAATGTCTCGATTCGATGAACGGAGCGGTCAGGGCCTTACGCTCATTTACCGCAGAACTCAGTTACCGCTCGAGTTCAGCGCTTCGGTCAGTGCAGCTTCCACTTCACTGGCGCTTACGCGCAACGGTTTGTCCGCATCACGGCGACGCTTGCGCTCGCTGTGGTAGGCCAGACCGGTACCAGCCGGGATCAGACGACCCACGACCACGTTTTCTTTCAGGCCGCGCAGGTAATCGCGCTTGCCGGTGACGGCCGCTTCGGTCAGCACTCGGGTGGTTTCCTGGAAGGAAGCCGCCGAGATGAACGATTCGGTCGACAACGACGCCTTGGTGATACCCAGCAGAACACGGGTGAACTTGGAGACGAACTTGTCTTCCGCGTTCAGACGCTCGTTCTCCACCAGCACCTGGGTCAGTTCCATCTGGTCGCCCTTGATGAAGCTGGAATCGCCCGACTCGGAGATCTCAACCTTGCGCAGCATCTGACGCAGGATGGTCTCGATGTGCTTGTCGTTGATCTTCACGCCTTGCAGACGGTAAACGTCCTGGATCTCGTTGACGATGTACTTGGCCAGCGCGCTCACACCCAGCAGACGCAGGATGTCGTGCGGATCGCTCGGACCGTCGGAGATAACTTCGCCGCGGTTCACCTGTTCGCCTTCGAACACGTTCAGGTGACGCCACTTCGGAATCAGCTCCTCGTACGGATCGCTGCCGTCGTTCGGGGTGATGACCAGACGGCGCTTGCCCTTGGTCTCCTTACCGAACGCGATGGTGCCGCTGACTTCTGCCAGGATCGACGCCTCTTTCGGACGACGGGCTTCGAACAGGTCGGCAACACGCGGCAGACCACCGGTGATGTCACGGGTCTTCGAAGTCTCTTGCGGGATACGCGCGATAACGTCACCGATCGCGATCTTCGCACCGTCCGCAACACCGACCAGGGCGTTCGCCGGCAGGAAGTACTGAGCGATAACGTCAGTGCCTGGCAGCAACAGATCCTTGCCGTTGTCGTCGACCATCTTCACCGCAGGACGGATGTCCTTGCCGGCAGCCGGACGGTCTTTGACGTCGAGCACTTCGATGTTGGTCATACCGGTCAATTCGTCGGTCTGACGCTTAATCGTGATGCCTTCTTCCATGCCCACGTAGGTCACGTTACCTTTCATTTCAGTAACGATCGGGTGCGTGTGCGGATCCCACTTCGCCACGATGGCGCCAGCGTCGACCTTGTCACCTTCCTTGACCGAGAGCACGGCACCGTACGGCAGCTTGTAGCGCTCGCGCTCACGACCGAAGTCGTCGGCGATCGCCAGCTCACCGGAACGGGACACGGCAACCAGGTTGCCGTCCACACGCTCAACGTGCTTCAGGTTGTGCAGACGGACGGTACCGCCGTTCTTCACCTGAACGCTGTCGGCAGCGGAAGTACGGCTTGCCGCACCACCGATGTGGAACGTACGCATCGTCAGCTGGGTACCCGGCTCACCGATGGACTGGGCAGCGATGACGCCGACCGCTTCACCGATGTTCACCTGGTGACCACGGGCCAGATCGCGGCCGTAGCACTTGGCGCAGATGCCGTAACGGGTTTCGCAGCTGATCGGCGAACGCACGACCACTTCGTCGATGCTGTTCAGCTCGATGAACTCGACCCACTTCTCGTCGACCAGGGTGCCGGCAGGAACGATGACGTCCTCGGTGCCCGGCTTGAACACGTCACGGGCAACCACACGACCCAGTACGCGCTCACCCAACGGTTCAACAACGTCGCCGCCTTCAATGTGCGGCGTCATCAGCAGACCGTGTTCGGTGCCGCAGTCGATCTCGGTCACGACCAGATCCTGTGCCACGTCAACCAGACGACGGGTCAGGTAACCGGAGTTCGCTGTCTTCAACGCGGTATCCGCCAGACCTTTACGAGCACCGTGGGTCGAGATGAAGTACTGGAGTACGCTCAAACCTTCACGGAAGTTCGCGGTGATCGGCGTCTCGATGATGGAGCCGTCCGGCTTGGCCATCAGGCCACGCATACCGGCGAGCTGACGAATCTGTGCTGCGGAACCCCGCGCACCCGAGTCGGCCATCATGTACATCGAGTTGAACGATTCCTGCTCGACTTCGTCGCCGTGACGGTCGATGACCTTCTCCTTCGAGAGGTTGGCCATCATCGCCTTGGAGACTTCGTCGTTCGCTTTCGACCAAAGGTCGATCACTTTGTTGTACTTCTCGCCCTGGGTCACCAGGCCGGAGGCGTACTGGCTCTCGATCTCTTTCACTTCGTCGGTGGCGGCACCGATGATGCGCGCTTTCTCATCCGGGATAACGAAGTCGTTAACGCCGATGGAAACGCCGGAAATGGTCGAGTAGGCAAAACCGGTGTACATCAACTGGTCGGCGAAGATCACGGTCTCTTTCAGACCCACAACGCGATAGCACTGGTTGATCAGCTTGGAGATCGCCTTCTTCTTCATCGGCAGGTTGACGACGTCGAACGACAGGCCTTTCGGCACAACCTGGAACAGCAGCGCACGGCCGACGGTGGTGTCGACGATACGGGTGTTGTTCACGCTGTTGCCGTCACGGTCGTTCACGGTTTCGTTGATACGAACCTTGATCTTGGCGTGCAGCGCGGCTTCGCCGGCGCGGAACACGCGGTCGACTTCCTGCAGATCCGCGAACACACGACCTTCGCCCTTGGCGTTGATCGCTTCACGGGTCATGTAGTACAGACCCAGTACCACGTCCTGCGACGGAACGATGATCGGCTCACCGTTGGCTGGCGACAGGATGTTGTTGGTCGACATCATCAGCGCGCGCGCTTCCAGCTGGGCTTCCAGCGTCAGCGGCACGTGCACGGCCATTTGGTCACCGTCGAAGTCGGCGTTGTACGCGGCGCAGACCAGAGGGTGCAGCTGGATGGCCTTACCTTCGATCAGTACCGGTTCAAACGCCTGGATGCCCAGACGGTGAAGGGTCGGTGCACGGTTGAGCAGGACCGGGTGTTCGCGGATCACTTCAGCGAGAACGTCCCAAACCTCCGGCAGCTCGCGCTCGACCATTTTCTTGGCGGCTTTGATGGTGGTCGCCAGACCGCGCATTTCCAGCTTGCCGAAAATGAACGGTTTGAACAGCTCCAGAGCCATCTTCTTCGGCAGACCGCACTGGTGCAGGCGCAGGGTCGGACCTACGGTGATCACCGAACGGCCCGAGTAGTCAACGCGCTTACCGAGCAAGTTCTGACGGAAACGACCTTGCTTACCCTTGATCATGTCGGCCAGGGATTTCAGAGGACGCTTGTTCGAGCCGGTGATGGCGCGACCGCGACGGCCGTTGTCGAGCAGTGCATCGACAGCTTCCTGCAGCATGCGCTTTTCGTTGCGCACGATGATGTCCGGAGCGGACAGGTCGAGCAGGCGCTTCAGACGGTTGTTACGGTTGATCACCCGACGATACAGATCGTTGAGGTCGGAAGTCGCGAAGCGACCGCCGTCCAGCGGAACCAGCGGACGCAGGTCCGGCGGCAGAACCGGCAGAACGGTCAGCACCATCCACTCAGGCAGGTTGCCGGAGCCCTGGAAGGCTTCCATCAGCTTCAGGCGCTTGGACAGCTTCTTGATCTTGGTTTCGGAGTTGGTTTGCGGAATCTCTTCGCGCAGACGGCCAATCTCGTGTTCCAGGTCGATAGCGTGCAGCAGCTCGCGGACGGCTTCGGCACCCATGCGGGCGTCGAAATCGTCACCGAACTCTTCCAGCGCTTCGAAATACTGCTCGTCGTTCAGCAGCTGACCCTTTTCAAGGGTGGTCATGCCCGGGTCGATGACGACATAGCTCTCGAAGTAGAGAACGCGCTCGATATCACGCAGGGTCATGTCCATCAGCAGGCCGATACGGGACGGCAGCGACTTCAGGAACCAGATGTGGGCAACCGGCGAAGCCAGTTCGATGTGCGCCATGCGCTCACGACGAACCTTGGCCAGCGCGACTTCAACGCCGCACTTCTCGCAGATCACACCACGATGCTTCAAGCGCTTGTACTTACCGCACAGGCACTCGTAATCCTTTACCGGGCCAAAGATCTTGGCGCAGAACAGGCCGTCACGCTCAGGCTTGAACGTACGGTAGTTGATGGTTTCCGGCTTTTTAACTTCACCGAACGACCACGAACGGATCATCTCAGGCGAGGCCAATCCGATGCGGATGGCGTCGAACTCTTCGACTTGACCCTGGTTTTTCAGCAAATTCAGTAGGTCTTTCAAGGCCTTTCCTCCTGGCGGAGCAGAGAGCGGGCAATCCTGCCCCGCTCTCGATCGCGTCACGTGTTATTCGGTTTCCAGATCGATATCGATGCCGAGGGAACGAATTTCCTTGATCAACACGTTGAAGGACTCGGGCATGCCCGGCTCCATACGGTGATCGCCGTCCACGATGTTCTTGTACATCTTGGTCCGGCCGTTCACATCGTCCGACTTCACTGTGAGCATTTCTTGCAGGGTGTAGGCAGCACCGTAAGCTTCCAGTGCCCAGACCTCCATCTCCCCGAAACGCTGACCACCGAACTGCGCCTTACCACCCAGCGGCTGCTGGGTAACCAGGCTGTACGAACCGGTAGAACGCGCGTGCATCTTGTCGTCTACCAAGTGGTTCAGTTTCAGCATGTACATGTAGCCAACGGTGACCGGGCGCTCGAACTTGTTGCCGGTACGCCCGTCGGTCAGCTGCATCTGGCCGCTTTCTGGCAGGTCCGCCAGTTTCAGCATGGCCTTGATCTCGCGTTCCTTGGCACCGTCGAACACCGGGGTGGCCATTGGTACGCCGCCACGCAGGTTCTTCGCCAGATCCAGGATCTCCTGATCGGAGAAGCTGTCGAGGTCTTCGTTGCGACCGCCGATCTGGTTGTAGATCTCGTCCAGGAAGGTACGCAGCTCAGCGACCTTGCGCTGCTCTTCGACCATCCGGTTGATCTTCTCGCCCAGGCCCTTGGCCGCGAGGCCCAGGTGGGTTTCGAGGATCTGACCGACGTTCATACGCGACGGTACGCCCAACGGGTTGAGGACGACGTCGACCGGGGTGCCGTTGGCATCGTGCGGCATGTCTTCAACCGGCATGATCACGGAGACCACACCCTTGTTACCGTGACGGCCGGCCATCTTGTCGCCAGGCTGGATGCGACGGCGGATAGCCAGGTACACCTTGACGATCTTCAGCACGCCCGGCGCCAGGTCGTCGCCCTGTTGCAGCTTGCGCTTCTTGTCTTCGAACTTATCGTCCAGCAGACGGCGACGGTCGACGATGTAGGCCTGAGCCTTCTCGAGCTGCTCGTTCAGAGCGTCTTCAGCCATGCGCAGCTTGAACCACTGACCATGCTCAAGACCGTCCAGCACTTCGTCGGTGATGTCCTGGCCTTTCTTCAGACCGGCACCGCCTTCGACCTTGTGACCGACCAGAGCGGCACGCAGACGCTCGAAGGTCGCGCCTTCAACGATGCGGAACTCTTCGTTCAGATCCTTGCGGATCTCGTCGAGCTGGCTCTTCTCGATCGACAGGGCACGGCTGTCACGCTCGACGCCATCACGGGTGAAGACCTGAACGTCGATGACGGTACCCTTGGTGCCGGTCGGCACGCGCAGGGAGGTGTCCTTAACGTCGCTGGCCTTCTCACCGAAGATCGCGCGCAGCAATTTCTCTTCCGGAGTCAGCTGGGTCTCGCCTTTCGGAGTGACCTTGCCGACCAGGATGTCGCCAGGGCCGACTTCGGCGCCGACATAGACGATACCGGCTTCGTCCAGCTTGTTCAGTGCGGCTTCACCCACGTTCGGGATGTCCGCAGTGATTTCCTCTGGGCCAAGCTTGGTGTCACGAGCCACGCAGGTCAGTTCCTGGATGTGGATCGTGGTGAAGCGGTCTTCCTGAACCACACGCTCGGACAGGCAGATGGAGTCTTCGAAGTTGAAGCCGTTCCACGCCATGAACGCGATGCGCATGTTCTGACCCAGCGCCAGTTCACCCATGTCGGTGGACGGGCCGTCGGCCATGATGTCGCCACGCTGAACCTTGTCACCCTTGCTCACCAGCGGACGCTGGTTGATGCAGGTGTTCTGGTTGGAGCGGGTGTACTTGGTCAGGTTGTAGATGTCGACACCGGCTTCACCGGTTTCGACTTCGTCATCGGCAACGCGAACCACGATACGGCTGGCATCGACGGAGTCGATCACGCCGCCGCGGCGGGCCACGACGCAAACGCCGGAGTCACGGGCAACGTTGCGCTCCATGCCGGTACCCACCAGCGGCTTGTCGGCACGCAGGGTCGGTACAGCCTGACGCTGCATGTTGGAACCCATCAACGCACGGTTGGCGTCGTCGTGCTCGAGGAACGGAATCAGCGACGCCGCGACCGAAACTACCTGCTTCGGCGAAACGTCCATCAAGGTGACGTCTTCCGGCGCCTTGACGGTGAATTCGTTCAGGTGACGTACGGCCACCAGTTCGTCGATCAGGACTTTCTGCTCGTTCATGGTCGCCGAAGCCTGCGCGATCACGTGATCGGCTTCTTCGATGGCGGACAGGAACACGATGTCGTCGGTGACCACACCCTCTTTCACCACACGGTACGGGCTCTCGAGGAAGCCGTACTGGTTGGTGCGAGCGTAAGCAGCCAGGGAGTTGATCAGACCGATGTTCGGACCTTCCGGCGTTTCGATCGGGCAGACACGACCGTAGTGAGTCGGGTGTACGTCACGGACTTCGAAGCCTGCGCGCTCACGAGTCAGACCGCCCGGGCCGAGTGCGGACACACGACGCTTGTGGGTGATCTCGGAGAGCGGGTTGTTCTGGTCCATGAACTGCGACAGCTGGCTGGAACCGAAGAACTCCTTCACCGCCGCAGCCACTGGCTTGGCGTTGATCAGGTCTTGCGGCATCAGGCCTTCGCTTTCGGCCATCGACAGACGCTCTTTGACCGCACGCTCAACACGTACCAGGCCAACGCGGAACTGGTTCTCGGCCATTTCGCCGACGCAGCGAACGCGACGGTTACCCAGGTGGTCGATGTCGTCGACGATGCCTTTGCCGTTACGGATGTCGACCAGGGTCTTCAGGACCGCAACGATGTCTTCCTTGCACAGCACGCCCGAACCTTCGATCTCGGTGCGACCGATACGACGGTTGAACTTCATCCGGCCGACCGCAGACAGGTCATAGCGCTCAGGGCTGAAGAACAGGTTGTTGAACAGGGTCTCGGCAGCGTCTTTGGTCGGCGGCTCGCCCGGACGCATCATGCGATAGATCTCGACCAGCGCTTCCAGTTGGTTGCTGGTGGAGTCGATCTTCAGCGTGTCGGAGACGAACGGACCGCAGTCGATGTCGTTGGTGTACAGAGTCTCGATGCGAACGACGCCGGCCTTGGCGATCTTCACCAGGAGGTCGGTCGACAGTTCGGTGTTGCACTCTGCCAGGATCTCGCCGGTGGCCGGATGAACGATGGCCTTGGCGGTGGTGCGGCCCAGGACGTAGTCCAGCGGCACGTCCAGCTCTTTGATCCCGGCCTTTTCCAGCTGGTTGATGTGGCGGGCGGTAATACGACGGCCCTGCTCTACGATCACCTTGCCTTTGTCGTCCTGGATGTCGAGGACGGCGACTTCACCACGCAGGCGCTGAGGCACCAGCTCCAGGCTCAGGCCTTCGCTCTTCACATGGAATACGTTGGTGGTGTAGAACGCGTCGAGCACTTCTTCGGTGGTATAGCCGAGCGCGCGCAGCAGCACGGAAGCCGGCAGCTTGCGACGACGGTCGATACGCACGAATACGCAGTCTTTCGGGTCGAACTCGAAGTCCAACCACGAACCGCGGTAAGGAATGATGCGCGCGGAATACAGCAGTTTGCCGGAGCTGTGCGTTTTGCCACGGTCGTGGTCGAAGAACACGCCCGGGGAACGGTGCAGCTGGGAAACGATCACACGCTCGGTACCGTTGATCACGAAGGTACCGTTCTCAGTCATCAGGGGGATTTCACCCATGTAGACTTCTTGCTCTTTGATGTCCTTGATCGCTTTGTTCGACGATTCTTTGTCGAAAATGATCAGGCGCACTTTTACCCGCAAAGGTACGGCGAAAGTCACACCGCGCAATACGCATTCTTTGACATCAAATGCCGGCTCGCCCAAGCGATAGCCGACGTACTCCAGCGCAGCATTGCCGGAGTAGCTGATGATCGGGAAAACGGATTTGAAGGCCGCATGCAGGCCCACGTCGCGGAACTGATCTTTAGTCGCTCCCGCTTGCAAGAATTCACGATACGAATCCAGCTGGATGGCCAGGAGGTACGGCACATCCATGACGTCCGGCAACTTGCTAAAGTCCTTGCGGATACGTTTTTTCTCAGTATATGAGTAAGCCATCAGCGTTCCCCAGCTTGGTCACCTGCTTGTTTGGCCCCTCCCGGCGGGAGCAGCCAGAAAATCGTGCAAACCCCTTGGTTTGCGCCACCGCATCGGGTGGTGGATCCGCTATCGGCGCCGGCCTGGCCGGCTGCCAATAACGGAAAAAGGCCGGTGGCATAAGCCACCAGCCATCAGCCTTTCGCTTGACGCTCGGGCTGGAGGAGCAAAGTCGATGCTTACTTCAGCTCGACTTTAGCGCCTGCTTCTTCCAGCTTCTTCTTAGCGTCTTCAGCGGCTTCTTTCGAAACGCCTTCAGCTACAACCTGAGGAGCGCCGTCGACTTTCTCTTTGGCTTCTTTCAGGCCCAGACCGGTCAGTTCACGAACTGCCTTGATCACGTTCACTTTCTTGTCGCCGGCTTCAACCAGGACAACGTTGAACTCGGTTTGCTCTTCAACGGCAGCAGCAGCGCCAGCAGCTGGACCAGCGGCAACAGCGGCAGCAGCGGTAACGCCGAAGGTTTCTTCCATCGCTTTGATCAGCTCAACGATTTCCAGAACGGTTTTCTGGCCGATTGCTTCGATGATTTGTTCGTTAGTCAGAGACATGACTATGAATTCCTGTATTGGGGTGACAGCCTACGCGGCCATCAAATTAAACGTTTGATTTCGAAAGGATCTACGCCGCCTTAGGCAGCAGCAGCTTCTTTCTGGTCGCGCAGAGCTGCCAGGGTACGAGCCAGCTTGCTGGTAGCACCTTGGATAACGCTCATCAGCTGTGCGATAGCCTCGTCGCGAGTTGGCAGGGTTGCCAGCACGTCGATCTGGTTGGCGGCAAGGAACTTGCCGTCGAACGCAGCTGCCTTGATCTCGAACTTGTCCTGACCCTTGGCGAATTCCTTGAACAGACGAGCAGCAGCGCCCGGGTGTTCGTTGGAGAACGCGATCAGGGTCGGGCCAGCGAGCACGTCGTTGAGGACACTGAATTCAGTGTCGGCAACAGCGCGCTTGAGCAGGGTGTTACGTACGACACGTACGTATACGCCAGCTTCGCGAGCCTCTTTACGGAGTCCGGTCATTGCGCCTACAGTCACACCACGGGCATCAGCCACGACAGCGGACAGAGCGACTTTGGCAGCCTCGTTGACTTCAGCGACGATGGCCTTCTTGTCTTCGAGTTTAATTGCCACGGGTAAAACTCCTGCTTGTTACCGTTTCATCTGGCCGAAGCCGGATGTCGTTTTGGTGTCTGATTCGGTAAGGAACCGGGAGCACCATCTGCGTAGGCTTGAGGTTTAAGACTTGCGCCGCCTACGGTCTTGGATAGCCCCCGCCAGGCAGGGACCCCAATCTTCAAGTGGCGCGATCGCTCGCGCCGCTTATTGTCTTACGCGTCCAGCGAGCTTTGGTCGATGACCAGACCTGGGCCCATGGTGGTGCTCAGGGTAACGCGCTTGACGTAGATGCCTTTCGAGGAAGCCGGCTTGATACGCTTCAGGTCAGCGATCAGGGCTTCAACGTTTTCCTTCAGCTTGACGGCGTCGAAGCCGATCTTGCCAACGGAAGTGTGGATGATGCCGTTTTTGTCGGTGCGGTAGCGAACCTGGCCAGCCTTGGCGTTCTTGACAGCGCCAGCGACGTCTGGAGTCACGGTACCGACTTTAGGGTTAGGCATCAGGCCGCGAGGACCGAGAACCTGACCCAGCTGACCCACAACGCGCATGGCATCCGGGGATGCGATCACTACGTCGTAGTTCAGGTCGCCGGCTTTCATTTCTGCAGCCAGATCGTCCATGCCTACGCGGTCAGCGCCGGCAGCCAGAGCGGCTTCAGCAGCCGGGCCCTGGGTGAACACAGCAACGCGAACGGTTTTGCCGGTGCCGTGCGGCAGCACGGTAGCGCTACGAACAACCTGGTCGGATTTACGTGGGTCTACGCCCAGGTTTACAGCAACGTCGAACGACTCGCTGAACTTGACAGTCGACAGCTCGGCCAGCAGAGCGGCGGCGTCTACAATGTTGTAGGCCTTGCCTGCTTCGATTTTGCCGGCGATAGCCTTTTGACGCTTGGTCAGCTTAGCCATTACACACCCTCCACGTTAAGGCCCATGCTACGAGCAGAACCGGCGATAGTACGCACGGCTGCATCCATATCAGCTGCAGTCAGATCCGCGTTTTTGGTTTTCGCGATCTCTTCCAGCTGAGCACGGGTAACAGTGCCAACCTTAACGGTGTTCGGACGAGCGGAGCCGCTGGTCAGACCGGCCGCCTTCTTCAGCAGAACCGAAGCAGGGGTGGATTTGGTTTCGAAAGTGAAGCTACGGTCGCTGTAGACAGTGATGATCACTGGAGTCGGCAGACCTGGCTCAAGACCCTGGGTACGGGCGTTGAAAGCCTTGCAGAACTCCATGATGTTCACGCCGTGCTGACCCAGAGCTGGGCCGACGGGTGGGCTTGGGTTAGCCTGAGCGGCCTTCACTTGCAGCTTGATGTAAGCGGTAATCTTCTTGGCCATGAGGCACTCCAATTACGGGTTCGAACGCCTCGAAAGGCTCCCCGGTTACTTGCGCGTTTATCCCAGTGACGACAAAACCCCACAGCCTACGGCTGCGGGGTTGGGATGCTTGCCCAGTTAGACCTTCTCGACCTGACTGAACTCCAGCTCCACCGGAGTAGAGCGTCCGAAAATGAGCACCGCGACCTGGATCCGGCTCTTTTCGTAGTTAACTTCTTCAACAACGCCGTTGAAATCAGCGAAAGGACCGTCATTGACACGAACAGTCTCGCCCGGCTCGAACAGAGTCTTCGGCTTAGGCTTGTCGCTGCCGTCGGCAACACGACGCAGAATGGCTTCCGCCTCTTTGTCAGTGATTGGCGCAGGCTTGTCGGCAGTACCACCGATAAAACCCATCACCCGAGGAGTATCCTTGACCAAGTGCCAAGTACCCTCATTCATATCCATTTGAACCAGCACATAGCCTGGGAAGAACTTACGCTCGCTTTTGCGCTTCTGGCCGTTACGCATTTCAACCACTTCTTCAGTGGGAACCAGAATTTCGCCGAAGCCATCTTCCATGCCAGCCAGCTTCACACGCTCGATCAAGGAGCGCATTACATGCTTCTCGTAACCCGAGTAAGCATGCACAACGTACCAACGCTTAGCCACGGGACACCCTTAGCCTACAATCAGGGAAACAAGCCAACCGAGGAGGGAATCAAGCCCCCACAGCAGCAACGCCATAACCAGGACAACAGCTACGACAATCAGCGTAGTCTGCGTGGTTTCCTGACGAGTTGGCCATACGACTTTACGAATCTCGGTACGAGCTTCCTTTGCCAGCGCGAAGAACGACTTGCCTTTTGCAGTTTGCAGACCCACATAGGCAGCAACAGCAGCGATGGCAAGCAGAGCAAGCACGCGGTACAGGATCGGCGAAGCGGAGAAATAATGATTGCCGACAACACCAACAACCACCAAGGCAACCACTACAAGCCACTTGATCAGATCAAAGCGAGAGCTTTGGGCTTCAGCTTTAGGAGTCATCTGTGAAGATCCTGTGAAAAGAAAGCCAGACACACCGAGTGAATCTGGCAGGTCAGGAGGGAATCGAACCCCCAACCTACGGTTTTGGAGACCGTCGCTCTGCCAATTGAGCTACTGACCTAAAACAAAATCAGGCCGACCATTATGCCGGCCCGAAAAAGACATTACAACCGTTTACTCGATAACTTTAGCTACGACGCCGGCGCCGACGGTACGACCGCCTTCACGGATAGCGAAGCGCAGACCGTCTTCCATTGCGATGGTCTTGATCAGGGTAACAGTCATCTGAATGTTGTCACCTGGCATTACCATTTCAACGCCTTCCGGCAGTTCGCAGTTACCGGTCACGTCAGTGGTACGGAAGTAGAACTGTGGACGGTAGCCTTTGAAGAACGGAGTGTGACGACCGCCTTCTTCCTTGCTCAGCACGTAGACTTCTGCGGTGAACTTGGTGTGCGGCTTGACCGAACCTGGCTTGACCAGAACCTGGCCACGCTCAACGTCGTCACGCTTGGTGCCACGCAGCAGAACGCCGCAGTTCTCGCCAGCACGACCTTCGTCGAGCAGCTTGCGGAACATTTCAACGCCGGTGCAGGTAGTTTTCTGAGTGTCGCGCAGGCCGACGATCTCAACTTCTTCCTGGATGCGGACAACGCCACGCTCAACACGACCGGTCACAACAGTACCGCGACCCGAGATCGAGAACACGTCTTCGATCGGCATCAGGAACGGCTTGTCGATGGCACGCTCAGGCTCTGGGATGTAGCTGTCCAGAGTCTCAACCAGCTTCTTGACAGCGGTGGTGCCCATTTCGTTGTCGTCTTTGCCTTCCAGCGCCATACGGGCCGAACCAACGATGATCGGGGTGTCGTCGCCTGGGAAGTCGTAGGTGGACAGCAGGTCGCGAACTTCCATCTCAACCAGCTCCAGCAGCTCAGCGTCGTCTACCAGGTCAGCCTTGTTCAGGAAAACCACGATGTACGGAACGCCTACCTGACGGGACAGCAGGATGTGCTCACGGGTTTGCGGCATCGGACCATCGGCGGCCGAGCAAACCAGGATCGCGCCGTCCATCTGGGCAGCACCGGTGATCATGTTCTTGACGTAGTCGGCGTGACCCGGGCAGTCAACGTGCGCGTAGTGACGAATGTTCGAATCGTACTCTACGTGCGCAGTGTTGATGGTGATACCACGAGCCTTCTCTTCCGGGGCGCTGTCGATCTTGTCGAAGTCAACAACAGCCGAACCGAAAACCTCGGAGCAAACGCGAGTCAACGCAGCGGTCAGAGTGGTTTTACCGTGGTCAACGTGACCAATGGTACCGACGTTGACGTGCGGCTTACTACGTTCGAACTTTTCCTTAGCCATCGAAATCACCCTAGGAGTAGAATTAAGCGAACTACGCAGACCATTAAAACAAAGGCAGATATTTTCATATCTGCCTTGTCATATGGAGCTCTTGAGCGGATTTGAACCGCTGACCTCACCCTTACCAAGGGTGTGCTCTACCAACTGAGCTACAAGAGCGTAACACTTTGCACAACCTGCAAACTTGGAGCGGGTAGCGGGAATCGAACCCGCATCATCAGCTTGGAAGGCTGAGGTTCTACCACTAAACTATACCCGCGGAGCTTGCAGCTCACGCTAAAATCTGGTGGAGGGGGAAGGATTCGAACCTTCGAAGTCGTAGACGTCAGATTTACAGTCTGATCCCTTTGGCCGCTCGGGAACCCCTCCTAAGCGAGCCGGCATTCTATACTATGCCAGCCTTCTGTCAAGCATTTTCTCATTTAAAATCTTGAGGTTAGCTGCTTTGACATCACCCCACTTCTTCAACCTCTTCAGGTCTTCGCTGTGGAGCGGGCGCCATTCTATGCAAACTATTCGGAGGGCGCAACCCCCTCACACATCATTATTTTATGTTTTAACTCATTGAATTCCTTGGAAAGGTTTTGCAGCTGCCCTTCGTCCAGCAAACCCTGGCTTTCAGCTGGGATACGGAACCAATAGGCAGCCTCGGAGGACTCTTTCTGGAGCTGCTGGGCCTTGATGCCCAACTCACCTAGACGCCGACCGAGAAGCTGTGCCTCTTCAGACCTGCCAACGACACCCACGTACAGGCACTCACCATTGGCCGACGTGACATTCTTTTTCTCGCGAGAGACACCCTTGGCCTCGCTGAGCAAACGGATATCCTGCTGCGCCCCTCGATAGAGGCTCAGAGTCGTGACGTCCTTTGCGCGCAAAGGTGCTTCCTGCTGATGCCAGACGTAATAAAACACATTGAGAACCAAAAGCAGCAGGAACAACCAACGCATACGTACCTCAGGAAAAAGGACAGGCCATCGCCAAGCCCACGAACACCAAATCGGGAACGACCTTTGCCTCCGGCACTACTCCCGATACTAGGCCAGCATCGCCCCCCGTCACAAATACCGTGAAGTCTTCCCCCCAGTAGGCGCGGGCCAGCTCGATCTGAGTCAATACAAACCCCCTCAGCATCAATGAGCAACCGCGCTCCACCGCCTCCACCGTGCTGCGCCCCGGCGCATGGCTGACCAATGCGCGCTCGGCCGCCTGATCTCCATAACGAATCTTTCGGGTGTGAGTCCTCAACTGGTTGCGCATGAGCGGCATGCCGGGACAAATGAAGCCCCCCAAGTGTTCACCGTCCGCCGCAACGAAGTCGGCGGTCACCGCTGTACCGAAATCGAGCACCAGACATGCGCCCGAGGCCAGGCGAAAGCCTCCAAGCATCGCTAACCAACGGTCGAGCCCCAGACGCTCATAGTCTTCATATCCATTTCTGACTCCGGACATTTCACGCGCCGGCGCCGCGCACACAACAGGCAAACGGAAATCACGCTCCAGAAGCTTGATGAGATCGCTCGTCTCCTCCGCGGTTCTGACGCTAACCAGGCGGCACCGCTGCAGCGAAATACCATCCAGCTCGCGCAAAGCGTCGAGCAGCGCCTGGTCAGAGTCGACAACCCCCTCCTGGATCACCGCGTCGGCCTGGACGGACAACACTCGCCACTTTATAAAGCTGTTACCGCAATCGAGCTCAAGAATCATCACGCAACCTCAAACTGAGCTCACCACCGCTATAAGTCTTTTCCACACCATCCACCTTCAGACGCAATGCACCATGACTGTCAATGCCAAGTGCCACGCCGTCCGTTCGATTGACGCCGGCAGTGAGAGAAACCGGCTGATCCTGCCACAGGTGATTGCTTTCCCACTCTGCCTGGAGCACAGAGAACCCTTCAACCTGATGACGCCGCAGATAAGCCTGAAGCTGATGGCTCAACTCAACCACAAGCAGGTTCCGGTCATGGCTTTTGCCTGACTCAAGCCGCATGGACGTCCATTGCTGATCCACCTCGTTCGTGGCCTGCATATTGACGTTGATACCGATGCCTAGCACTACATGGCAGACATCAGCCGGATCACCGACAATTTCGAGCAAGATGCCGGCAATTTTCTTTCGTCCAACCAGGACGTCATTAGGCCACTTCAACCCCAATCCAGGCACACCCAGCTTGCGCAAGGCCTGCAGAACCGCCAAGCCCACAACAAGACTCAGCCCCTCCAGCTGACGCATGCCGCCATCAATGCGCAAGACGAGGCTGTAATAGAGATTTTCGGCAAACGGACTCACCCACTTGCGACCACGGCGACCGCGGCCCGCCAGTTGCCGCTCGGCCAGCACCAAAAATGGCGCAGGCCGCCCCTCGTCAATCGCACGCAATGCTTGCGCGTTGGTCGAGTCAGTTGAGTCAAGGATGAAAGACGGCCAGTCCTTTAGCTCCTCCGCTATCTTGTGAGGATCAAGCAACGTCAAGGGAGCCGCCAATTGATAGCCCCGCCCCCGGACTTTATGAATGGACAGCCCAAGCTCGCTCTCCAGATGCTGGAGCTGCTTCCATACGGCACTTCGGCTGATGCCTAGTGCGGCTCCCAGGGCCTGACCGGAATGGAACTGGCCATCCTTCAGGAGATTCAACAACGTCAGCATGCGGATCTCGCCTCGTAATGAGGCCCGAATGATAGCCATGCCCTGCACCGTTGCATAGAAACTCGACGTAGGAACTTTCCTGCGGGCAAAACAAAACCCCAACCGCTTTCGCAGTTGGGGTTTCGGAATTTAATCTTGACGATGACCTACTCTCACATGGGGAAACCCCACACTACCATCGGCGATGCATCGTTTCACTTCTGAGTTCGGGATGGGATCAGGTGGTTCCAACGCTCTATGGTCGTCAAGAAATTCTGTG